>CAYTZP010000004.1:0-7286 GCA_964442685.1 uncultured Thiobacillus sp. | reverse complement strand
GCAACCCCAGCCACACCTGCTACCCCCGCCGAGAAAGCAAAGCCAGCAAAAAAATAACCCGCAGGCCTCACAAACAAAAAACGCCCTGCTTTGCAGGGCGTTTTTTCGTCATTCAAACCGATCGTTAACCGCCAAAAAGCGAAGCCCACCAGCGCTTACGGTTATTCGCAACAATCGCAGGCTTCAGTTTTACGGGTGGCTGACAGCTCATAATCCAGCCTGGAAAGATATGCTGACCGCTGGAACCGCATGAAACGCCCAAATTGCCCGGATCGTATATCTTGATAAAACTTGGGTTGTGCGTGTCATCTGCGTAGACGATTCCGCAATAGTCTTCTTCATGCTCGCGCCGCAGCAATTCATCAATATTGCGCACAAAATGCGCAACTTCATCAGCGGAAGCGGATTGTGTCGGCACATCCTGCCCGACCGCATACAGGAACCAGCCTGCACCGGGATCAACACGCTGCCAGAACGCGGTCAATTGTTCCCACGACAGCACGTTGTACAAGGTGCCCCAGTATTTGGCCTCAAATTCCGTATCGGGTTTTTCCGGCGCGTTCATGGGTCTGGCTTACTTGGCGACCTGCTTTTCCTTGATTTCTTCCAGCGTCTTGCAGTCAATGCAAAGCGTGGCGGTGGGGCGCGCCTGCAAGCGGTCAATGCCGATTTCCACGCCGCAAGATTCGCAGTAACCGTAATCACCCGCGTCAATCTTGCCGATGGTCTCGTCAATCTTCTTGATCAGTTTGCGCTCGCGATCACGGTTGCGCAGTTCCAGCGCCATATCGGACTCCTGCGTGGCGCGATCATTGGGATCCGCAAACACCATGGCCTCATCCTGCATGGCATGAATGGTGGTGTCGATGTCCTGCGACAACTCGCCTTTCCAGGATTCAAGGATTTTGCGAAAATGCGCGAGTTGCTTTTCGTTCATGTACTCCTCGCCCTTTTTGGCCTTGTAGGGTTCAAAGCGCTTCAAATGTTCGGTGGCCATGTGTGTTTTCCGCTTAGCTGAACAAAATAAACCTGACTTAATATCAGATTATCCCCCAAACCCGCAACTGCAAATTAAACATATGTCCTTGCAAGCCCTGATTTTTGATGTGGACGGCACCCTTGCCGACACCGAGCGCGACGGCCATCGCCCCGCTTTCAACGCCGCATTCCGCGAAGCCGGCCTCGACTGGGACTGGGATGCCGAACTTTACGGCAAACTGCTGGCGGTCACTGGCGGAAAAGAGCGAATGAAACATTACGTGGCGACGCATCGCCCGGATTTCAAGAAACCCGCCCACTTCGACGAACTGGTTGCCGATCTGCACAAAGCCAAAACCCGGCACTACACCACCATGCTGGCAAAAGGCACCGTACCCATGCGCCCTGGCGTAAAACGACTGCTGAAAGAGGCACGCAAAGCCAAAATGCGGCTGGCGATCGCCACCACCACCACGCCGGACAATGTAACCGCCCTGCTGGAACACAGTTTGGGCAAGGGCAGCACCAAGTGGTTTGAAGTGATTGCTGCGGGCGATATTGTCCCGGCCAAGAAGCCGGCGCCAGATATTTACATCTGGGCGCTAGCGCAGATGAAACTGGCACCGCAAAACTGCCTGGCGTTTGAAGACTCGGAAAACGGCATCCGCGCCAGCCAGGGTGCCGGGCTTAAAACCCTCATTACCACCAATGGTTACACCCACGACCACGACTTCACCGGTGCTGCCGTGGTGCTGAGCAATCTGGGAGAACCTGATGCGCCAGCCACTGCCCTGTCAGGCGCGTGGGGCGGGCAAGGCTATGTCACGCTGGAAAGTTTGAGAATTTTGCACAACCGTTAAAAAATCTTTGACGCAGAGGACTACGAGTCTTTTAATGCAGGGGAAACACGGAAAGTTTGCAAGCACAACTTTTGCGTTGTTTTTCTCCGCGCCTTTGCACCTCTGCGTCAGGTTTTGGTATGGATGTTGTAGGCCTGCAAGGTGTTTTCCAGCAATGATGCCACTGTCATCGGCCCCACGCCGCCCGGCACCGGCGCAATCCAGGCGGCGCGCTGCCTGGCCACTTCAAACTCCACATCGCCGTAAATACGGCCATCCGGCAGCCGGTTAATGCCGACATCGACCACGGTCGCGCCTTCCTTGATCCATTCGCCTTTTACCAGCCCCGGCCTGCCCACCGCCGCCACCACAATATCTGCCTGAAGCGCCAGCACCGGCAGGTTGCGGGTGTGGCTGTTGGCAATGGTGACAGTGCAGCTTTCCATCAGCAATTCCAGCCCCATGGGACGGCCTACATGGTTGGAAGCGCCCACCACCAGCGCATGCATCCCGCGCATATCGGCGTGCGCCAGTTTCAACAGCGACATCACCCCCATCGGCGTGCACGAACGCAGCGTCGGCATCCGCACCGCCAAACGGCCAATGTTGTAGGGATGAAAGCCGTCCACATCCTTGTCCGGATGGATGCGCTCGATCACGGTTTCCGGATCAATCTGCGGTGGCAAGGGCATCTGCACCAGAATGCCATCCACTGACGGGTCGTCATTCAGCTTGTCAATCAGCGCCAGCAAGTCTGCCTGACTGGTTGACGCAGGAAGATCATGCGACACCGAACGAACGTCCGCACGCTCACAGGCACGGCGCTTGTTGCGCACATAAATCGCAGAAGCCGGATCTGCGCCCACCAATATCACTGCCAGTGCCGGCGCCCTCTTGCCCGATGCGACCAGCGCATCCACGCGCTGTTTGAGACCATCGACGATACGATCGGAAAGTGCCTTGCCGTCAAGAATCTGGGCGGACATAATTCAACCTGCTGAAGGAAAACCGCCATTTTCTCAAATCAGCCGCGAAAAGCCCAAACCAAATTGCAAATCATGCCAAACTCACCGGCGAGACAACAATCGACGCAAAAAGGCAGTTAACCGTACAATATGCAAACGCTTGCAAAGCAAGGGTTAAGCGAAGCATGCCGGAACTAAAACCGGCAGGGCAAACACCCCTAAAAAGTTTAGGAAGCGTGGCAGAGTGGTTGACCAGGCGGCAAAGCCGTCGCAGCAGTGCAGGCTAACGCTTGCGCAGCAAGGGTTAAGCGAAGCGTGCCGGAGCTAAAACCGGCATGGGTTAATCCCCAAACAATTATTGGAAGCGTGGCAGAGTGGTTGAATGCACCGGTCTTGAAAACCGGCAGAGGTTTACGCCTCTCGTGAGTTCGAATCTCACCGCTTCCGCCAATATTATTTTGAAACCCATCCTCACCCCCGCCAACCATGACCGCGATAACGCGGGAATGACTTATGTTTACCCCGTGGTCTCGCGCCGTGCGGGCGGCGTGTCAGTCGGCATCAACCTCAATCCCAATAACGCCTGTAACTGGGCCTGTGTGTACTGCCAGGTGCCCAATTTACAACGCGGCGCGGCACCAGCTATCAATCTGGCGCAACTGGAAACGGAACTGCGCGCCATGCTCGCAGACATTGTGCAGGGCGATTTCATGCAAACCCGCGTGCCGGAAGACGCGCGGCGTTTGAACGACATTGCGCTGTCGGGCAACGGCGAGCCGACCAGCGCGAAGGAATTTCCGCAGGTGATTGAGTTGATTGGCCGGGTGCTGACGGATTTTGACCTGCAAAGCAAGATCAAGCTGGTGCTCATTACCAACGGCAGTTTGCTCGACCGCCCGCGTGTGCAGGAAGGTCTGAAAAAAATGGCGGCGCTGAATGGCGAGGTCTGGTTCAAGCTGGACAGCGCGACGGAAGCGGGTATGCGCCGCATCAACCAGACCCGCATTTCCCCGCAAAAGCAATTCGAACGTGTGAAACTGGCAGCCGCGTTGTGCCCCACCTGGCTGCAAACCTGCGTATTTGCAATGAACGGCACGCCGCCCACCGAGTCCGAGCAAGCGGCTTACCTGGATTTAATCAGCCAGCTGATTGCGCAAAACACGCCAATCAAGGGCGTGCTGCTTTACGGCCTGGCGCGGCCTTCGCTGCAAGCCGCCGCGCCGCGCTTGTCCGCCTTGCCTGCTGCATGGCTGGCACAGTTCGCGGATAGAATCCGGGCATTGGGCATTGAGGTAAAAGTTTCAGCATGATTTTTGGCATTGGTGTGGACATGGTGCAGGTGGCGAGGCTGGAAAGCGGCCTGGCACGCTTTGGCGAACATTACGCCGACCGCTTGCTCGCGCCCGAAGAGCACGCGGATTTTTTTGCCGCGCCCCAGCCTGCGCGCTTTCTGGCCAAGCGTTTTGCCGCCAAGGAAGCTTTTTCCAAAGCCGCCGGCACCGGCCTGCGCGGGCCGCTGCATTTGCGCAACCTGGCCGTCACGCACACAGGGCTAGGCCAACCCGGCTTCAGCCTGCATCCGGAATTGCAGCACTGGCTGAATCAGGCAGGCATCACCCGCCACCATCTTTCCATCAGCGATGAACAGGAATATGTCATCGCCTTCGTGGTGCTGGAAAAATAATGCTCGGCCCGCTCATGCTCGACGTGCGCGGCACGGAACTGACCGACGACGACCGCACGCGCCTGAGTCATCCATTCGTGGGCGGGGTCATCCTGTTCAAGCGCAATTATGAAAACCCGGCGCAACTGGAAAAGCTCACTGCTGAAATCCGTGCGCTCAAGTCACCACCGCTGCTGATTGCTGTCGATCAGGAAGGCGGCCGCGTGCAACGTTTTCGCGAAGGCTTTACCCGTCTGCCGCCCATGCGCGTATTGGGCGAGCTTTTCGACCGGCATCCCAAACAGGCCAAAACCCTGGCACGCGAGACCGGCTATGTGCTGGCGGCGGAGCTGCGCGCGCATGGTGTGGATTTGAGCTTTGCCCCGGTGCTGGATCTGGATTTTGGCGTGTCCGGCGTGATCGGCGACCGCGCCTTTCACCACGACCCGCAAGCCGTCATAGAACTCTCCCATGCGCTGATGCTGGGCATGAAAGATGCGGGCATGGCGGCGTGCGGCAAGCACTTTCCGGGGCACGGCTATATTGCTGCGGATTCACACGTCGCTATCCCGATTGACGAACGCGACTACGCCGACATTGCGCTGCACGACTTGCTACCCTTCCGCGCGCTGATCGACATGGGGTTGCCTGCCGTCATGCCAGCACATGTCATCTATCCACGTGTCGATGCTGCGCCTGCGGGCTTTTCGCGCTTCTGGCTGCAAACCGTGCTGCGCAACGAACTCAATTTTCAGGGCATGATTTTCAGCGACGATCTGACCATGGAAGGCGCATCTGTCGCAGGCGACATTACCGCACGTACACATGCTGCTCTGACCGCCGGATGCGACATGGCGCTGATCTGCAACCGCCCCGATCTGGCCGACGAAGTGCTGGCGCGGCTTGATTTCGACTGGTCGCCCGCCAGCCGCGCCCGTCTCGCGCGCCTGCATGGCGGGTCGCACCCACTGTCAATGACCGCTTTGCTGGAGCAAACCGCCTACACCCGCGCCCGCCACGCCATCGCCAGTCTGGGACTGGAAAGCGGCGATCTCGCACTTGGAAACAGCAGCGCCTGTGCCGACCCCACACAGGCGCACGTCAAACCGGCATGACCCGCGCACATTATCACAGCCACTCGCGCGCGGATCACAATGCGCCGCACCAGCACCACGGCCATGCACACCGCACCTATGGCTGGGCGCTGCTGCTGACCCTGAGCTTTGCCTTTGTCGAGGCAGTCACCGGCATTCTGTCCGGCTCGCTCGCGCTGTTGTCCGATGCCGGCCATATGCTCACGGATAGTTTGTCTTTGCTGCTGGCTGGGCTGGCGGCATGGTTTGCACGCAGGCCGCCGTCAGCGCGACACTCCTACGGTCTGGCGCGGCTGGAAATTCTGGCCGCGCTGGCCAACAGCCTGTTCATGCTGGCCATCGTGGCGGCTATTGTTTTTGAAGCCATCGACCGCTACCAGCACCCCACACCGGTCAACGGCGCCGCCGTCATGATCGTCGCCGCCATCGGCCTGTTGATCAATCTTGGCGTGGGCTGGCTACTCGTCTTTCGTCAGGGCGGCAGTGGCGCAAACGACCTCAACCGCCGCGCCGCGCTGGTGCATGTCATCGGCGACGCGCTGGGCTCGGTGGCCGCGCTGGCAGCGGGGATGGTTGTGAGTCTGACCGGCTGGCTGCCCATCGACCCCATCCTGTCCATCTTCGTCGCGCTGCTGATTACCGGCTCCACCCTCAACCTGCTGCGCGAAACCGTGCATGTGCTGATGGAAGGCGTGCCGGTCAACATTGATCTCAACCAGGTCGGCCAGCGGCTGGCCGCACTGGGTGGCGTAGCGCGCGTGCATGATCTGCACATCTGGACGCTGGCCTCGGGGCAAGTCGCGCTGTCCGCGCATCTGGAAATCGCCGACCTGCAAAACTGGCCGCGCACCCTGCACGAGGCACGCGAACTGCTCAACCACGACTTCGGCATCGGCCATGTCACCCTGCAACCAGAAACCATTGCCGCACAACCCATCCAGTTCAAACATGCGCGCCCCTGACCCCAGCCTGCTCAACTGCCGCGCCTGCCCGCGCCTGGCCCATTTTCTGGATGAAGTGCGCGTCGCGCATCCCGCCTACCACGCCCGCCCGGTGCTGGCCTTTGGCACAGAAAGCCCCAGGCTGCTCATCGTCGGTCTGGCGCCAGGCATGCACGGCGCAAACCGCACAGGCCGGCCATTTACCGGCGACCATGCCGGCATTTTGCTGTATCAAACGCTGCACAAATTCGGCTTTGCCAGCCGCGCCGTTTCCGAATCCGCTGACGATAGCCTGCAACTCATTGACTGCCGCATCACCAATGCCGTCAAATGCCTGCCGCCCGCCAACAAGCCGGAAACCGGCGAAATCAGACAATGCAACGGCTATCTCAAAACCGAGCTGGCTGCGCTCAAACCCGGCACAGCCATCCTCGCACTGGGCAATGTCGCCCATGCCGCCGTGCTGATGGCACTGGGGCTAAAAACCAAAAGCGCCGCATTTGGACATGGCGCGGTACACAAGCTGCCCAACAATCTGCGCCTGTACGACTCCTATCACTGCTCCCGCTACAATACCCAGACCCGGCGCCTGACCACGGACATGTTCGAAGCCGTGTTCGCGCAAATCCGCAAAGAACTGGAGAACTAGCCATGCCCGTTGTCAGCATCAAGCTCGCCGGCACACTCAGCCGCGAGCAGAAGAAAAAGATTGCGGAAGAAATCACCGCCACACTGGAACGCCACGCCGACAAGCCCGCCCGCTATACCTACATCTCCTTCGAAGAATTGCCGGACGAGAACTGGGC
>CAYTZP010000003.1:0-81722 GCA_964442685.1 uncultured Thiobacillus sp. | reverse complement strand
GATACAGCACGATGGTAGAAACAACGAAGCCCCACACCAGCATCTGCCAGCCATTAGCGCCCAGTTCCGGCCGGTATGCCTCAAGCAGTGCGCCCAGGCCGTAGAGTACGAGCATGGCCAGTGCCGGCGCGAGGAAGTCGAAGCGGTCGAGCAAGCGCAGCTCGGGGTAGTGGGAGAAATCGCGGATCAGTTCCTTGCGAACGGCAAAGTGCTCGCTGTGCAAGAACCAACCGAGATGACTCCACCAGAAGCCCTGTCTGGGACTGTGGGCGTCCGCAGCGCCGTCGGAATGACGGTGGTGGTGACGATGGTGCGAGGCCCACCATAGCGGTCCGCGCTGCGCCGCAGAGGCGGCCAGCAGTGCGAAGAAGAATTGCAGTAGCCGGCTGGTCTTGAAGGTGCGGTGCGAGAAATAGCGGTGGTAGAAGCCGGTGATTGCGAACATGCGCACGGCGTACATCAAAAGCGATGCGACGATGGCGACTCCGCTCACGCCCACCCATAACACCGCGAACACAGCCAAGTGCAGCAGTACGAATGGCAGCACACGCAGCCAGTCAATACCGCCGCGTGCGGGGACGGCAGCATCGCTATCAAACCATTGCAGCAGGCTGGTGATGCGTGTTCTCATGGCTTGGCGGCCTCCCACTGCTGCGGGATCTTCTGGACGAGGGAAGTGTTGTAGCCGAGCGTCTTAAGGTGGGTGAGGATGGCAGCGTAGTCGGTCTCGGATATTGACGGTGTTCTCGCCATGATCCACACGTAGTCGCGCGCATTGCGGCCGATCACGGTCTGGCTGTAGTCGGGCGTGAGGTAGACGATGCGAAAGTCGGCCTTGATCGGCCACACGAACTGCATGCCCCACACCGCGTTACCGGTACCCGGCACCACAAAGCCGCGCGGCGTGTAACGCTTTTCCTCGCCGTCGAAGCTGTTGGCACGGAAGGTGAAGGTGGTGGCGATGGTGCCGTCCTGGTCGAGCGCGTAGGATTCGATGGCGTTATGTGCGCCTTTCTCGATGAAGGTCGGGATGTTGGCAATGACGTACCAGTCGCCCATGAAGCGCTCCAGATCCACGCGCTCGACAGTTGGCATGGCGGGATTGCTGCCGCAGCCGGCCAATGCCAGTAGAGAAGCCATCAAGGTTTTACGCATTGCGTCCGCTCCTGTTGCTGATCGGACGCGGATCAACCAGTTCGTAACGCAGCATTCTGCCACCTTCGGTTCTGGTTTCCAGTGCCAACCATTGGTCATTGATGTCATACCAAAGATCAATCTTGAACTTGTCGGCTTCCAGCCTGTAGTGCCTCGACATGACACTGGCGCTGTCAATGTTCACCGTAGTGGCGCCGAGATTCTTCACGCGCACCGATTGATATTCGCCGTTCTGCGCATTCAGCAGGCGCGTCTGCTTGAGTATGTCCGGGTTCCAGTAGGCAAAGCTCATGATGCAGCGTGACAGTGCCTGTGTACCGCGCGGGCCTTCAATCAGGAAGCGTTCTGCATCTGTTCTGCCTTTGACCGAGAGTGCATTGCCATTGTCATTGGTGTGTGCGTCGATTTCCCTCAGACAACCCCCTTCCCATCGCTCAATTGCCACATGGCGATAGCGATAAGCGTTGAATCCCAGGAACCTGACGCCAAAGTCTGCCTCGCTTTTAAGCACCTGCTGCCCTCGCTCGAGGCCTAGCACGAAGCTGTGCTGGCCGATAGGTCGGTTGTCCAGCAGAACCTTGAAGCGCCACTCTTTTGGAGGGAAAGCCAATACAGGCGGCGTCATTAGCAATCCGCACATGATCATGGAGATCGCAACTTTCACGCTGCTTCTCCTTTTGCCGCCGTGCTGCGTGGCGGCCCGGGCAAAAAAGCGTTGGTACGACGCATATAGTCGGCATAGGCGGGGTGGCGAACCTGCATGTCCTTTTCCAGCAGGGATACGCCAGAAACCTTCAGCAGCATGAGTGTCATGATCAATGGGGCAAATACTGTCCAGGCATGGCCAGCCGATGCAGCGGTCAGCCAGAATCCCCACCAAACCATCGCTTCACCAAAATAGTTGGGGTGCCGTGTGTAGCGCCACAGCCCTTTGTCCATGATTTGTCCGAGATGTGCTGGATTGGCCTTGAATCGGGAAAGCTGCCAGTCTGCGATCGTCTCGAATAGCAATCCGAACGCCCAAACCAGGGCACCAGCCATATCCAGCCAGCCCAGCGGGGCGTCTGAACTCAGCTGTGCAAGCAGCGGCATGGCGACTATCCAGGCCAGAGCAGCCTGGAAACCGAAAACGTAGAACAGACTCTTGATTTCATAATATGGCTGGTTACGCGCGCGGATAGCCTGATAGCGTCGGTCTTCGCCGTGACCCCAGTTGCGCCAGGTGATGTAAGCCGAGAGGCGTGCGGCCCAGATGCCGAGCAGCAGGGCGACAAGCAGGGTACGTTCGCCTGATGCATCGGTGAGTGCGCCATAGCTCGCAGTGCCGGTGACGAAGAACAGCGCCCAGAAGCTGTCGATGATGCTGGCATTTCTGAGCGGCAGACTCACCAGCCAGACCATGCAGGCCAATACCAGCATGTATGCCAAGGCAATAATGGCAGCATTCCAGTCAATTGCCATGCTGGTAACCGTCTAGTTTGAGTGCAATTTGTGCCAGAATCGGTGTGAGTACAGCCCAACCGAGCGCGAGATAAATCAACACGGGCACGGATTCCAACCACTGTATGGTGCCGAGGTTTGCGCCGCCCCAGTAGGCGAGCGGGCCGCCGATGCCGCCCAGCAACACAAGCAGCCATGTGCGTGTGCGCAGATTGCGTAGTGCAACATTGAGAGTGGTGGCGAAGTTGGCCCATAGCGCGACCATCCACAGCGGGGCGAGTGTGGATGGGTGGCCTGGGTACGCGACCCAGGCCGATGCTGCGAGTACAGATTCGAATGCTAGGCCGATTGTCAGAGCCAGCGCGATGAGCGCGGCTTCCTTTCCTGGCTGCTTTGCGCGTGCCAGATGAATCATCAGCACAAAGCTGATGACAACGGGACCGAGCCATTCAAATCCATTGTCCGCGCCCAGCACAGCCGCGAACCAGCCGACCTGGAACAGCATCAGGTTAGGGGCGAGCAGGCGCCAGCCGGGTGGCGCGTCGCGGTGCGGGGCGGCGGCTTTGTGCTCGGGCGTGGGCATCGGCAGGTCGTACATTAGCGACGTTCGAAGAGGTAGTGCGAAACCCACCAGGTTTGGCCGTTCTCAAAACCAAACAATTCTGCGCAGGCCATAAAGAAGATGCGCCAGCGTTGGCGCCAGATATCGGCGCTTTCTCTGCTGTAGTTTGCTTCGAGCACTGGGGTGACGAAGTCGCGCTTGGCATCCATCTCTGCGAGCCAGGCATTGGCGGTCTTTTCGTAGTGGGTGCCGCTCCAGCGCCAGCGATCGACAAGTTTGAGGTGGTGCTGGAAATGGAGAGCGAGGTCGTCTGATGGCATCATGCCGCCGGTGAAAAAATACCGGCTCATCCAGTCGCTGTCGTCGCGTGCTTCGAACAGATAGGGCGCGTGGCGGTGCACGAAGACATGCATGAAGAAGTAACCGCCAGGCTTGAGCCAGCCATTCACGCGGGCAAACAGCTCGGGCCAGTTGCGCATATGCTCGAACATTTCCACCGAGACCACGCGGTCGAACAGCTCGTCGATGGCGAAACGGTTCATGTCTGCGGTGATGACTGTGAGGTTGCCAAGCTTGCGTTGGCGCGCCTGCTCCTCGATGAAGAGGCGCTGCGGCTCGGAATTGGACACGGCGGTGATGCGCGAGTCGGGATAGTGTGCCGCCATCCATAGCGTTAGCGAGCCCCAACCGCAGCCAAGCTCGAGGATGTCCTGGCCATTCGCAAGGCCGGCATGCTCGCAGGTGAGTTCCAGCGCGCGTGCCTCGGCTTCGCCCAGCGTGCGGGTGGTCTCGTCCCAGTAGCAAGAACTGTACTTGCGGTGCGGGCCGAGCACCAGCTCGAAGAATCGTGGTGGCAGCTCGTAGTGTTGCTCGTTGGCTTTGTCGGTGGCGACGGCGACGGGGCTTGCGCCCAGACTCGCGGCGAAGCGCTGGGTCAGTTCGGCAGTGAGCTCGCAGTTCTCGCTACCGGTTTCGGCGAGGCGCTGGCGGCATAGTCTGCGGATGCCGGCACGTACCAGTGCATCAGGCACGATGCCCTGTTCGACCCAATTGAGTGAGGTTGCAAGTGTGCTCATGTCCGTCCTTATCAATATTCGGTCTTGCCTCGGCCCCACAGCTCGGCGTAGGCAGAGTGGTTATGGATGGACTCGAAGTTCTCGGCCTTGACGTGGTATTGGCCGACTGCGGGATGGCTTGCCAGTGCCAGCGCGATATCGCGCACAAGATCCTCGACAAATTTGGGGTTGTCGTAGGCGCGCTCGGTGACGAATTTTTCATCCGGACGCTTTAACAGGCCGTAGGCCTCGCATGAGGCCTGAGCCTCGACGAGACGGGCGAGTTCTTCCAGGGAAAGGTCATTGGCTTTGACAGTGACGGTGAGGTGCGAGCGCTGGTTGTGCGCGCCGTATTCGGAAATGTTCTTTGAACAGGGGCACAGGCTGGTCGCGGCTACGGTTAGTTCGAGTGTGGTCTGCTGTCCGCAGCCGGGGGCGCTTTCAATGACGATGCGCGCGTCGTAGTCGAGCAGGCTTTCCACGCCTGAGACCGGCGCGAACTTGCGGATGAAATAGGGAAAGGCCGCTTGCAGGTAGCCGCTGTCGGCTTCGAGCTGCGTGCGCATGGCCGCCTCCATGGCACGGAAGGCTTCGATGTCCATGCGCTCGGGCAGGCGTTCGAGGATTTCCACAAAGCGCGACATGTGCGTGCCCTTCTGGTCGCTAGGCAGGCCGACATACATGGAGAAGCTGCCGACCGTGGGTATGGCACGGCCATGTTCGTTGGTGATCAGCATCGGGTAGCGCAGCCCCTTGACGCCTACGCGCTGGATGGGCAGGTTGCGTCGGTCTATCTCCGACTGGGTGTCAGGCAGGAGAAAGCGTTCTGGGGCGTTCATGCGGGCTCCTCGAGGCTGGATGAATCGATGATTTCAAGGGTATTTTCGTCCGGGTCTCGGATATATACGGAGACACTGCCGTCGCGATGGGTTACAAGCTCACCAAAGCGTTTGGCGTCGCGACGCGGAATGCCGATATGTGGCGGATGCTGCCCCGGCAGGACCAATGCCATATCGATGTTGTCGAAGTGGAGCAGCGCCCAGCTTTGATCCTGATATTTCACGCCACAGGCAAATTGCTGCCTGTACCAGGTGACGGCCTTGCTGATGTCAGCAACCTGGATGGCAACGTGATGGATGCGATCCATTTCAGCCTTTCTGCGCGAGCATGGCTTCGATCTTGGTGCGCATTTCGCGGCTGTCAGGCTCGACCCGGCTATGCAGCGGCACTACAGTCTTGCCGTCACGGGTGATCAGGTATTTGTGAAAATTCCATTTTGGTTCCTCGCCGGAGGCCTGGATTAGCCCCTTGTAAAAAGCATTGGCTTTGACACCCTTGACACTGGATTTTTCGTAAATGGGGAAATCGACACCATAGTTGATACGACAGAAGTTGGCGATCTGTTCACCTTCCGCCGGCTCCTGATTGAAATCGTTGGAGGGAAAACCCAGTACCACCAGCCCTTTGTTCTTGTACTGGGTGTACAGTTTTTGCAAACCGTCGAATTGCGGGGTGAATCCGCAGCGTGACGCCGTATTCACCACCAGGATGACCTTGCCGGTGTGGGCGCACAATGATTCGGTTTTACCCCCAGGCAAGCGTTTGAATTCATGTTTGAGCAGGCTTGGGCACACACTGGCGGCATGTGACGGTGGAATCCATAACGCCAATGGCAGTGAAATCAACAGAGCGGTTGCGATACGGCGTTTGATCTGTGGGATGTTCATGGTTGTCCTGGACAAAACTTGTTTACAAGTGCAATGTAGGATCTGAATTGCTTGAAGTCAATATTTTGTCATGGACAAAATGAGAAAAATATCTGTTCGTTCAGCCATGCTGACGATTACACAGGTGGAACGCGAAACGGGTCTTTCAAAGGACGTATTGCGGGTATGGGAGCGCCGCTATGGCTTTCCTGCTCCGGTTCGTTCCGAATCCGGAGATCGTTTGTATGACAGTGGCGAAGTAGAACGCCTGAAGTTAATCAAGCGATTGATTGATCAGGGTTTCCGGCCTGGCAGGCTGCTTTCCATGGGTGCGGACGAACTGTCTGAGCTGGTGCGCCCGCAGGTTGCGAAGAAAGTGCCGCGATGGTCTGATGGGGAGATGGCGCCCATTCTTCAGGCGATTCTGGACGACAATTCCCTGGAGTTGCGCAAGGCTTTGTCCCAGCGATTGGCTCGACAGGGCTTACAGCGTTTTGTCCAGGACACGGTTCCGGATTTGAACGAAACTGTCGGCAATCTTTGGGTGTCTGGTGAGCTCGGGGTGTACCAGGAACATTTGTATTCTGAAGAGGTGAGCCGACTGCTGAGAACAGCGATCGGCAATCTGCCACCTTCGCAGTCGCGGCCACGCATTCTTTTGACTACGCTGTCTGGCGAGGAGCATGGACTGGGATTGCTGATCGTGGAAGGGGCGCTTGCTCCGGAGGCATGTTCCTGCCTGAGCCTGGGCATTCAAACGCCGCTGGAAGACATTGTTGCGGCGGTATCTGCGCACGAAATCGACATTCTGGTGCTTTCTTTCAGTGTGGCCTTTCCCATGCGGCAGGCTTTGGCTGACCTCAAATCCTTGCGTCCACGCTTACCGCAGAAGGTCGAGATTTGGGCAGGCGGCGGCATGACGCGCGCGGCTTCAAGGCAGGATATCCCTGGTGTGTACTGGACCCCGGATCTGGAAGACTGTTTTGCCCGGTTGGCAGATTGGCGCCTGCGTCACTCGACAGTCTGACCATGACGACGGCAGGGTCTGGGCGGTATCATGCGTGCATACTTACGCCTGAACCATCATGAAACATTCTGCCGTTTTACTCTTGTCCTGCCCTGACCAGAAAGGTCTGGTCGCAGCTATCGCCAATTTTTTGCTGACCTATAACGCCAACATTCTGCATGCAGACCAGCATCAGGATGCAGAGTTGAAGCTGTTTCTGATGCGGGTAGAGTGGGATCTGGAGGGTTTTGCGCTGCCGCTGGATGACTTTGCCGCCGCGTTTGCGCCGATCGCCGATAAGCACCGGATGGACTGGAAGCTTGCGGAATCAGGACGCAAGCCGCGCATGGCGATTTTTGTGTCCAAGTTCGATCACTGTCTGGCGGATCTGCTTTATCGCTATCAGAGCGGCGAGCTGCACTGCGAGATTCCCATCATTCTCAGCAACCATGAAGACACGCGCTGGCTGGCGGAGACCTACCGGGTGCCCTACCAGTATATTGCCGTGACCAGGGATGCCAAGGCTGAGGCCGAGAAAATGCAGATGGCGATCCTGCACCGCGAGCGCGTGGACTTCATCGTGCTGGCGCGTTACATGCAGGTGTTGAGTCCGGAATTCATTCGTCACTATGAAAACCGCATCATCAACATCCATCATTCCTTCCTGCCGGCTTTTCATGGCGCCAAGCCCTACCACAGGGCGTTTGAGCGCGGGGTCAAACTGATTGGCGCGACTTCGCACTATGTGACCGAGGTGCTCGACGACGGCCCCATCATCGAGCAGGACGTGGCGCGCATTTCACATCGTGATTCGCTGGATGACCTGATCCACAAGGGCGCGGATATGGAAAAGATCGTGCTATCGCGCGCAGTCAAATGGCACATCGACAACCGCGTGCTGGTGTATGCCAACAAGACCGTGGTGTTTGACTGACGCGTTCCTTCAGAGATGTTTCTCGAGCGGCAGCACGGATAGCAGTTTGAGTTTGAGGCGTTGCCAGGGCGTAGTTTCCGGTTCCTTGTCCAGCACACGGACATTCCCGGCATTCTGTCCGGTCCAGATCAGTTGGGTTTCCTGACCCTCTTCTTTACGCAGGCTCAAGGCATAGCTGTTGACGGGTTGCATGGCGGCTTCGGCCAGTTTGACGACTTGTTGCGAAAGCGCCGGGCTTGCAATGACCAGCCCCAATTCGGTGTTGAGCAAGGCGGAGCGCGGATCAAAATTGAAAGAGCCGATGAACACGGTTTCCCGGTCAAAGACAAAGCTTTTTGCGTGCAGACTGGCGCGTGATGAACCGCTGGTGATGGCTTTGGGTTTGCTGGCGGCGCGATTGGGAACCGGTTTCAGTTCGTGGATTTCGGCGCCCGCTATAAGTAGCGGCATGCGATAACGTGCATAGCCAACATGCACCAGCGGCACATCATTGGCTGCCAGAGAATTGGTCAGTATGCGCACCTTGACGCCGTTGCTACGCAGATTTTGCAGCCATTGCGTGCCCATGTTGCCGGGTACAAAGTAGGGTGAGATGAGGATGAACTCTTGCCTGGGGTTGAGGTTCAGCCCAAACATCTGGCCGACCAGTGTTTCGCTGGCGTGGCTGTTGCCGTCAACTTTTTCCGGCGGATCGACCACGACATGCGCCTGCGCCCCGATCCACGCAGCCGTGCCGTTATCGAGATTGACACGCATGGGCAGATGCGAAAGCGATAGACCATACTCTGTGGTGCTGAGGTTTCGCGCATGATTCTGCAGACGATCGCGCAGCGCGGGTAATTCCGCGCGTGCAGCTTTAAACCCGGGGATGGCGCGTGCTGGCACGACCGCATCGCTGTTCCAGTAACGATCAAAACTGCCGGACAGCGCATCCACAATCGCGCCTGAAGCCAGCACGTCAAGATCGACAAACGATAGCGCGTTATCGGCCTGAAAATATTCATCGCCGATATTGCGGCCACCGATGATAGCCATCTGGTTATCCGCTGCAAACAGTTTGTTGTGCATGCGGCGGTTGGGTTTGCCGTCTTTGCTGAAGAACTCGTACAGGCGCGTGACGGGGGAGCCACCGCGGTAGTGAAAGGCGTTGTACAAACGAATCTGGATGTTGGGGTGTGAATCCAGCGCCAACATGCTGGCTTCATGTTCTGTCGTATAGATGTCGTCGAGCAGCACGCGCACGCGCACACCACGATCCGCCGCCGCCAGCAAGGCGCTGATTACCAGCTTGCCGGTATCGTCCGCACGAAAGATGTAGTACTGCACGTCGAGGGTTTTTTCGGCTTTCTCGGCCAACCACAATCGGACAGATAGCGCATCCAGCGGAGAATCAACCAGCAAGAAACCGGATTGGCCTGCCTCGGTTGGCGTCGGCTGGAACCCCAGATTTTTCAGACTTACTTCAGCGTTGCGCGAGATGGCGTGTGAGGCATCGCGTTGCTGGACGTATTTTTCTTTCAGGCTGGAGCAGCCGCCGAGCCAGAGCGCGGTGGCAAGTAACAGCGTAAGGGAGCCGGTGAGTCTGGGCAGCATATGGGGATTATCTATGGTTCAAAACCAATTAACCATAGATGATGGCAAGGTGATAATGGCAAGGTAAAAAATCCCTTCTGTGTGGAAGGGCTGTGAGCATGGCTCGTTGCAAGTATTACTTCAGACCCATGCCTGGTGCATTCAGTGTTTCGGCGGTCAGATTGAAGTTGAAGTTGACCACATTTCATGGACATCCTGTTGTTCTTGCAGAAGGAGTTCGAAGTGAGCAAATCGCATCATTCCAAGCCGCCGCGTCCGGCACAATTTCGTGAGCAAGTGATTGAACTTGCCCGGGCGGGCAGGTAGATCGGCGCGCGCTTCTGCCAATGGCAGGTTGGCAAAATTCGCTTCCAGGTGGAGGCAGCTATGGCTTGGTGAAATGAGCCCCAAGCAACAAACATGCAGGGCGCGAACGGTCAATCTCCCAAGGCCACAACTCCCAAGGCCACTTGCAGCATGTCGACAAACGCACGCGTCTTAGTCGGCATGAGCTTTCGGCCGGGGAAAACTGCCGACACCGTTTCTCCAGGCAGGTGCCAGTCAGGCAGCACGCGTTGCATGAGACCTTTGCGCACATCTGGCAGCGCAAAAGCATCTGGAACGGCGACGATGCCCACGTCGGCTCGCGCCATCCGGATCAGCAATTCCGGCGAGTTGGCGGTCATGCGGATCGGGGGCATTCCTTCCCACCGGGATTCGCCGGAGTCAAGACGCCATCTGACGACCTCGCCATTCGAGCCGAGCAGACCGATCGCGTTGTGGCGTGCCAGATCCTCGGGGGTGGCCGGATGCCCGGCCTGTGCCAGGTAGCCGGTTGACGCATAGAGTGCTGTCGAGAGTCCGCTCAAGCGCCGCGCGGCCAGCATTGTGTCGTCGGGCAGGTCGCCGATGCGAAGCGCCACATCGAATCCCTCCCCCAACAAGTCCACGCGTCGCGGCGACAGATCAAGCTCCAGATGGATGCCAGGATAAGCCGCCACAAAGCCGGCGAGGGCTTCAGCCAGTAGCAGGTTGGCAAAGTCGCTGGGCATGGAGACGCGCAAGCGGCCGCTCGGCGCCGCCTGGCGATGCTCGCTCAGGGATGCCACCGCTTCCACTTCCGCGACTACCTGGCGGGCGTGCTCCAGTAGCAGATGCCCGAACTCGGTCAGGGTTTGGCGCCGGGTAGTCCGCAACAGCAATCGTTCGCCCAGGCGCTGCTCCAGTGCGGAGAGCCGCCGCGAAACACTGGACTTGGGCAGACCCAGTCGCTCGCCCGCGCGACTGAAACTGCCCAGCTCGGCTACATGGGCAAAGATCAGCAGGTCGTTGGGGTCAAGGTTTGATTGTTCCATTGATGCAACAATGATATCCATTAATGGGAGTTTACAGTCAGATTGGCAGTGAATAAATTGTATTCATCGCAACCCACCCATCGAGAACCCGATATGAACATCCTGCAGATCAACACCAGTGCCCGCCGTGAAGGCGCCAACTCCACCCGCCTGGCCAACGCCATCGTTGACCGCCTCAAGTCTGCAAACCCGGATGCCGGGGTCAGCCTGCGCGACCTCGCCGTCACGCCCCACCCCATGCTGGACGACGCGGCGCTGCACGCGCTGTTCACCCCCGCCGACCAGCGCACCCCCGAGCAGGCAGCGCGCGCGGCGCTGGACGACGCGCTGATCGCCGAGATCCAGGCGCACGACACCATCGTGCTGGGCGTGCCCATGTACAACTTCGGCGTGCCGGTGCAACTCAAGAACTGGATCGACGCGATTGCCCGCGTCGGCGTGACGTTCCGTTACACCGAAGCCGGTCCTGAAGGCTTGCTCAAGGGCAAGAAGGTCTACCTGGCCCTCGCCCGCGGCGGCCTTTATCGCGATACGGACAAGGATGCCCAGGTGCCCTACCTGAAGAACGTACTGGGCTTTCTGGGTATGACTGACCTTCATTTTATCTATGCTGAGGGCTTGAACATGGGGCCGGAAGCAGCTGCCAGAGGATTTGCCCAGGCCGAGGCGGATATCGCGGCAGCGTTTGCCTGAGACAGTCCACATCGCACATCAACCACCAAGGAGTCCCATCATGTCCCAAACCGTTCAAGCTACCCTCAACCTGGCGGCTCGCCTGCTCATCGTCGCGCTCTTCCTGCCCGCAGGCATCGCCAAGCTGAGCGGATTTGAAGGCACTGTCGGCTACATCGCATCGGTCGGTCTGCCGCTGCCTGCACTCGGCGCGGCGCTCGCCGTGGTCGTCGAGATCGGCGCCAGCCTGGCCTTGATCGCCGGATTCAGCACCCGGATCGCCGCAGGGGTGCTGGCCGTATTCACGCTGGCGGCCAGCGTCTTCTTCCACGCCTATTGGTACGCACCGGTCGACCAGGCCTACATGGCCGAGTTGTTGTTCTTCAAGAACGTTGCCGTGGTCGGCGGCTTGCTGATGCTGGTGGCGCATGGCGCAGGCCGCTGGAGCCTCGACGCCCGCCGCGGCTGATGCCCCAGAACCAACAACGCTCAACCCAAAAGGAGATCGCCATGACAACCCTCAGGCCTTCGAACGCGCGCGGCCATGCCAACCATGGCTGGCTTAACAGCTACCATACGTTTTCCTTCGCGAACTACTACGACCCGGCGCACATGGGCGTATCCAACCTGCGGGTGATCAACGACGACACCGTGATGCCTGGCGAGGGCTTCGGCACCCACGGCCATCGCGACATGGAAATCGTCAGCTATGTGCTCGACGGCGCGCTGGAACACAAGGACAGCATGGGCAACGGTTCGGTCATCCGCCCCGGGGATATCCAGCGCATGAGCGCCGGAACGGGGGTGCGTCACAGCGAGTACAACCCCTCGCCGACAGAGCCGGTGCATTTCCTGCAGATATGGCTGATGCCGAACCGCACCGGCGTCGAACCGGGCTACGAGCAGAAGCACTTTCCGATGGAGGCGCGGCGTGGCCGCCTGGTGCTGCTGGTTTCGCCGGACGGTCGCAACGGTTCCCTGAGCGCGCATCAGGACGCCTTGCTATACGGCACCCTGCTCGAAGCGGGCGAGTCGGTGGAGCACCATATCGCCGCCGGTCGGTGTGCTTACGTTCATGTGGCACGCGGGCAAGTCGCCGTTAACGGCACGACGCTGGGCAGCGGGGACGGCGCGACGCTCGCCGACGTCGACCACGTTCGTCTCGAAGGCCTTGGCTATGCCGAGGTGCTGCTGTTCGACCTGCCTTGATTGCGGCTCCGGCCTACCCGCGCCATTACCACTCATGAACACCGAACCGACAAGAATGCCTGCCGTGTTTCTGGGGCACGGCAATCCCATGAACGCAATCGAACGCAACCCGTTTTACGCCAGCTGGGAGCACCTTGGGAAGCAGCTGCCCCGCCCCAGGGCGGTGCTGTGCATTTCTGCGCACTGGGAAGCGCCCGGCGTTCGCATAACCTCATCTCAACAGCCAGCAACCATTCACGATTTCTGTGGTTTTCCGGAAGAGTTATTTGCGGTTGAGTACCCGGCGCACGGCGATCCGGAACTCGCCCGCCGGGTAAGTTTGCGCTTGCAGGGTCACGACGTGGTGCTGGATTCCGGGCGTGGTCTGGATCATGGCGCATGGGGCGTCTTGAGACCCATGTATCCGGCCGCAGATGTTGCGGTTGTCCAGCTCAGCATGGATACCCGCCAACCCGTTCAATTCCACTACGACCTTGCAAGAAAGCTTGCGCCGCTGCGTGACGAAGGCGTTCTGATTCTTGGCAGTGGAAACATCGTGCACAACTTGCGGGCTTTCAGATATGACGACCCCGTGGCGCCCAAGTGGGCAATTGAGTTCAACGATGCCGCCAAACAGAAATTGCTGGCCTGTGATCATCGGGCGTTGATTGATTATGGCTCGTTGAGCGAGCACGCAGCCCTGGCTGTGCCGACAGTGGAACACTTCTTGCCGCTGATCTACATTCTGGGCGTGCAGCGTGAAACGGACAGGATCGAATTTATGACTGACATGGTGCAGAGTGCAATATCCATGACATCTGTACTAATCAGTGATGGACGTGGCACATGACGCCCAGCGCCGATGTTGGGGATTTCTTACACCATCGAGTGCTTGACTCTTTGCTTTTGTGAGTGTGCCATTACCCGAATTTCATGGAACGACAATTGTGACGCCATCAGGGCGTCTGTGAGCCGACATCGAGTTTGCTGATGCGTTGCCAGTCGAAGCATGGCCCCGGATCGGTTTTGCGCGTGGGCGCGATATCACTGTGCCCGGCAATGCTTGTGATGGGATAGCTTGTCTTTATCGCCTCCAGCAAAAGATTCAGGCTTGCATACTGGGCGTCTGTAAAAGCCTGGTCGTCCGTACCTTCAAGCTCAACACCGATAGAGAAATCATTGCACTTTTGCCGCCCTTGCCAGCTGGAAACCCCGGCGTGCCAGGCGCGTGCCGCACAGGATACGAACTGGATCAGTTCGCCATCACGGCGGATGAAAAAATGTGATGAAACCTTGAGGCCGCGTATGCCTTGATAGTAGGGATGTGCGTCCCAGTCCAGGGTGTTGGTGAACAGTTGTGCCACCCCATTGCCGCCAAATTCGCCCGGCGGCAGGCTGATGTTGTGGATCACCACAAGCGTAGGCTGTTCGTCTGGCGGGCGGCTGTCGAAGTTGGGTGAGGGCAGAGGCCGTGCGGCATCCAGCCAGCCGTTATTATCGAATTTCATCGGGTCTTCTCCAGGCTGCTTTCTCCAGGCTGTACTAATCAAGGCTCATCTTGTGCCGGCTCGGACAGCAGTTTTCTCAACGCCATAGTCATGGCGGCTGGTGCCGCCTCGGCATGGAGCGGTGCGTGGTAGCGCCCATCCACAAACACAAACAGCGAGGGCAGGTGAAAAACCTCATACGCATGTGCCAGTGCGGTGCTACGTTGCACGTCCACCCGGTAGAAATTTGCAACTTCATGAGCCAGCCAATCCGGCAAGTGCTTCTCCAGCCGCTTGCAGGCGCCGCAGTGCGGGCCGGAAAAAATAACGATACTTGCGCCGATGCTGCGGCTCAGCTCGTGATGAAAACTGGATTCATCGAGTAATTTCATCTGTTGCAAAATCAAGGCAGAATCCTGGCTTGATGGCCAGGGGATATTATCCGGGATTATTCAATTCCCAGGCGTTCAAGCCGGTAGCGCAGCGAGCGGAAGCTGACACCCAGCAGGCGTGCGGCGGCAGTCTTGTTGTAACGTGTTTGTTCCAGTGCCTTGACCAGGGCTTCGCGTTCGACCTGGTCCAGATGATCCTGCAAATTGGCGGGAGTGCCGTTTTTCTCATGCGGCGGTGGCATGAACTGCGGGTCGGCGCACAGGTTCAGGTCGGCAGCGGAGATATTTGCGCTATCTGCCAACGCCAGCGCACGCTCAAGGATGTTTTCCAGTTCGCGCACATTCCCCGGAAAGGGATAGGCACGCAGTTGCCTGAGCGCATCTTCGGTGAGTCTGGCCGATTGCTCGCCCGCCAGCCTGGATAACAGCACATTGGCCAGCACGGGTATATCATCGGCGCGTTCGCGCAGGCTGGGCATGTGCAGCTCGATCACGTTCAGGCGGTAATACAGATCCTGACGGAAGGTTTTTGCCTCCACACACCGCGAGAGATTCTGGTGCGTGGCGCTGACAATCCGCACATCAACACTTTCTTCGCGGTTGGCGCCAATCTTGCGAACTTTCTTTTCCTGGATGGCGCGCAGCAGTTTGACCTGCATGGTGAGCGGCAGGTCTGCGACCTCATCAAGAAACAGCGTACCACCGTTTGCGGCCTGAAAGAAACCGTCACGATCTTCGGCTGCACCTGTAAAAGCGCCTTTTTTGTGACCAAAAAACTCGCTTTCCATCAGGTTTTCTGGAATGGCGCCGCAGTTGACCGGGATGAAAGGTTTGTCAGCGCGCGCGCTCAGGGCGTGAATCCGGCGCGCGGCGAGTTCTTTGCCGCTGCCGGATTCGCCAGTGATATGAACCGATGCCTGGTTGCGTGCGAGTTTGTCGATCTGATTGCGGATTTCGCGCATGGCGGCAGATTCGCCCAGCAAATCACCGGCCTGCGGGGCGGGCTTGTGTGCTGCGGAGTTCGCCACATTTAACGCCGATGTCACCAGGGTGCGTAACTGCGCCAGCTCCACCGGCTTTGGCAAGTAATCAAACGCCCCCGCTTTCAGTGCTTCAATCGCATTTTGCATGTTGCTGTATGCGGTAATCACGGCTACCGGCACGGCTGGATGGCGGGCAGCAACATGGCGTAAAACATCAAGCCCGGTGCCATCTTGCAGACGCATATCGGTAAGACACAACTGAAATGACTCGCTGTCCAGCAGGGCGATAGCTTGCTTTACGCTGGTTGCTGTGTGGGTATGCAACCCCATTTTTGCCAGCGTTAGTTCCATCAGCGCCAATAGATCAGGTTCGTCGTCAACGACAAGAACGCAGGGAGGGTTTTGCATGGCTAAGATTATTGCTTGGCTTGTCTGGGAATGGATAGCAGGAAGCAGGCACCGGGCTGGTTGCCGGAAAACGCCAGCGTGGATTGATTGGCCTCGGCCAGTTCGCGCGCAATATACAGGCCAAGCCCGGTTCCACTCGGGTCGGTGGTGTGAAACGGCTCGAATAATTCGGCTTGCGCAGCGGTATCGACGCCTTTGCCATCATCACAAAAAGATAGTCGGATATGCTCGGCATCCGCGCGTATTGTCAGCCGGATGGCGCCCGGAGTCTTGCTGCAATATCGCCATGCATTGGACGCCAGATTCCACAGTATCTGATGTAAATGTTGTGGCGAGAAATGGATGCTGAGCTGCTCTGGCATGTCCATAATGACGGCGTTTTCGGCGATTTCTTCAGCCTGTTGCCACTCCCTCAGCCAGACAGGCATGAAAGTGGCTAAGGCTATGAGTTCCTGAGATTGCCGGTCGCGCCGATTGAGGGTGAGCATATCCTGCACCATGCGATCCAGCCGCTGCACGTTATTCCCGATAATCGAAACCAGCCTCTGTGTGGCGTCGCCATGAGTCTCTTCTGCCAGCAATTGGCTGGCATGGCTGATGGCAGAAAGCGGGTTGCGAATTTCATGCGCCACGTTCAGGGTCAGGCGCCCCAATGCAGCCAGCTTTAGCTGCTGCGCCAGGGCTTGAGCGCGCGCGGGGTCTTCCAGGATGACCAGTGTTTCGCGGTGTGCGCTGTGTGTATCTGCCGGATCAACTGGATCGAGCGCCAGGAAACGTGCGCGTATCACGCCGCCGGGCAGCATCACGTTTGCTGCGCCCGTGCGGTTTTTCCAGTGCTTGATGCTTTCTGTCAAAGCTGGATCGAGATGGGGTGGAAGTTTTCCGGCGGCAAGATATTGCAGTCCCGGCAGTTTCGCTGCCTGGGCGTTGCTGTGAATGATCTGGCCGCGCTCATCCAGCACGAGCAAACCATCGCTGGAGTCGGCTGTCGCCAAGGCATGAATGCGGTTGATGCGTTCAAGTTCGTGCGCCTTTTCTTGCGATGCCTGTTCCGAAACCATGGCGCGGCGGGTCAGCACATGCGCCAGCGACACGACTGCAAAGAAGCTCATTGAGAGTAAGCCGGCCTGCAAATAATCCTGAGGCAAGGACTGCCATTGCAACACGCGAATGGAATGCATCCCCAGCATGGCGATAGAGGCCATCGCCGCGTACAGCAAGGCCAGTCGTCCCTGTCCGACCAGTCCCGCTGAAGCCAGTGGTACCAACAGCAAAAGGCCGAGACCGCTGGCAATGCCGCCGCTGGCATTGGCCAGCGCCGTGATCAGCACAATGTCGGTAAAAATGTGCAGTGAAAGCTGGGTTCGATATCCCGGCCAGCGTATGCGCACTGTCAGGACAAATAAGGCTGATGCAACCAGGTAAATAAATGCGGCTGTGCGAAAAATCTCCCGGTTGTTCTGGTCAGGCAACCAGTCCGGCGGCGCTAGCAGTGCCAGGGCGGCAAAAACGCCAGCCAACCCGAGCCGATAAAGATTGAAAAAATCCAGCGAACGCCAGTGCGAGGGATAAAAAATGCGCCCGGCGTTGTGTATTGCGCCTATTTTTGCTTCAGCAGGCGATGTTCCGGCGTACAGAAGAATTCTCCCTGGGAAAAAATGGCTTCGGAGCGCGGCAGGTTAACCCCGCAATGCGCGCATTTGACCATGTTTTCAATGTCGGAAGTTTTATTGGGAGCGTCACCTTGCGGACGCTGGCTGAGCTTTTTTTTCAGCAGCAGGAAAACAACCAGGCCAATAACGATGAAAAACAGCAGTTTTCCCATAATTAGCCTGTGGCGGCCATCTCCATTGAGAAATGATGGTCGGGGTGAGAGGATTCGAACCTCCGGCCTCTACGTCCCGAACGTAGCGCTCTACCAGGCTAAGCTACACCCCGATGTTTTGTTTGTCAGTGACAACAGTGTCACGCGGCAGGTACTGAAAAACAAATTGCGGTCAGAAACTACGGCTGACCGCAAAGTCCGACAATTGTACCAAAGCTGATTTGTATTTTGAATCCGGCAAAACAGATAAAGCGGTTTTAGCCATGTCGATTTCGCGCTGCGCCTGTTCGCGGGTGTATTGCAGGGCGCCGGTTTCATGGATGGCCTTGAGTACCAGCTGGAATTCGGTCAGGCCGCCGTTTTCGATGGCCTGGCGGATGACGGCGGCCTGCTCGGCATTACCATGTTTCATGGCATACAGTAGTGGCAACGTGGGTTTGCCCTCGGCCAGGTCATCGCCAATGTTCTTGCCGGTCTCGAGAAAATTGCCCGAATAATCCAGCACGTCGTCGATGAGCTGGAAGGCTGTGCCAAGATGCATTCCATATTGCGCCATGGCTTCTTGCTGTTCGGGCGTGCCTTTGCCGATTACCGAGCCCAGGCGCGCTGCCGCCTCAAACAGCTTGGCGGTTTTGTAGCGGATCACGCGCAGATAGTTTTCTTCATCAATGTCAGCATCGTTGCAATTCAATAATTGCAACACCTCGCCTTCGGCGATGATGTTGGTGGCGTCGGACAAAATCCGCATGACCTGCATGTTGTTCACCGCCACCATCATCTGGAACGCGCGGGAATACAGGAAATCGCCCACCAGCACGCTGGCGGCGTTGCCAAACAGCGCATTGGCGGTTTGCCTGCCGCGCCGCAGTTCGGACTCATCCACCACGTCGTCGTGCAGCAGGGTGGCGGTGTGAATGAATTCCACCACTGCCGCCAGCTCAAAATGCGCCTGTCCCCGGTAGCCATGCGCGCCAGCAGACAGCAACACCAAAACCGGGCGCAGCCGCTTGCCGCCGCTGTTGATGATGTATTCGGAAACCTGGCGAACCAGCACTACCTCAGAATGCAGGCTGGCGCGGATCACGCGATCTACTTCACGCATGTCGTCAGCCAGAAAGGTTTGCAGGGATTCGAAAGACACGGCAGGGCAAAGAATTGGAAAGGGCGCAATCTTAGCAGAATAGGTAAAATCAGGCTCCGAAGCAGGATAAATAGCGTTTGTGCAATCAAATTTGACCTTGGTGCGGCTTTTGATTACAATTCCGCGCTTTCCGAAACAGTGCTGGAGACCATGATGTATGCGGTCATTAAAACCGGTGGCAAGCAGTATCGCGTAGCCTCGGGCGACAAATTCAAAGTAGAAAAGCTGGAAGCCGATGTCGGCGCCGAAATCACATTTGGCGACGTACTGATGGTTGCCGATGGTGACAACGTCAAGGTGGGTACGCCCATGCTGGCAGGTGCGGCTGTGAAGGCGACCGTCGTATCCCACGGCCGCGGCGACAAGGTGCGCATTTTCAAGATGCGTCGTCGTAAGCACTACCGCAAGACCCAGGGGCATCGTCAGCACTACACCGAAGTGCAGATTTCCGGCATTTCCGCTTAAAGGGGCTAAAACATGGCACACAAAAAAGCAGGCGGCAGTTCACGTAACGGCCGCGACTCAGAAAGCAAACGACTGGGCGTCAAGCGTTACGGCGGTCAGGAAGTCATCGCCGGCAACATCATCGTGCGCCAGCGCGGCACCGAATATCATCCCGGCGAAAACGTCGGCATGGGCAAGGATCACACCCTGTTTGCCAAGGTGGACGGCGTGGTCAAGTTTGAAGTGAAAGGCGCATTGCGTCGCCGCACTGTACGCATCGAGCCGGTTGCCGCGTAAGGTTTCCGACCCGAATGTGAAAGCCCTGCTAAACCGGCAGGGCTTTTTTCATTTCCTGGAGTCAGTCTTGGAGCTGGGCAAACATGAAATTCTTTGACGAAGCCAGAATTGAAGTGATCGCGGGCAAGGGCGGTAATGGCTCGGCCTCGTTCCGGCGCGAGAAGTTCTTACCCAAGGGCGGACCGGACGGCGGCGACGGCGGGCATGGCGGCAGCATCTATGCCGTGGCAGACCGCAACATCAACACACTGATCGAATTTAGATATACCCGAATTTTCAAAGCCAGAAATGGCGAGGCCGGGCGCGGTGCGCAATGTTATGGCAAAAGTGCGGACGATCTTACTATCCATGTGCCGGTAGGTACGGTATTTACCGATAGCGATACCGGCGAACTGGTGGCTGACCTCGCGCGCGACGGCGTGAAAGTGTTGTTGGCCAAGGGCGGCAAGGGCGGGCTGGGTAATTTGCACTTCAAATCCAGCACCAATCGCGCACCGCGTCAGTTCACCCATGGCGAGCCGGGCGAAGAGCGCAACCTCGACATGGAACTAAAAGTGTTGGCCGATGTAGGGCTGCTGGGGATGCCCAATGCGGGCAAATCCACCTTTATTCGCGCGGTTTCCGCCGCCAAGCCCAAGGTGGCCGACTACCCATTTACCACGCTGCATCCGAATCTGGGCGTGGTGCGTGCGGGTCAGGACAAGAGCTTTGTCATTGCCGATATTCCCGGCCTGATTGAAGGCGCTGCCGAAGGTGCGGGTCTGGGGCATCAGTTTTTGCGCCACCTTGCGCGCACCCGCGTGCTCTTGCATTTGGTGGATGTCTCCCCAAACTGGGATGGAGCGGACCCGGTAAAAGATGCCCGCGCCATTGTTGAAGAGCTGCGCAAATATGACGAAGAGCTTTACAACAAGCCGCGCTGGTTGGTGTTGAACAAGCTCGACCTCGTTCCGCTTGAGGAGCGGGAGAGAGTTGTACAGGACTTTTTGCGTGATTACGCCTGGACAGGACCTGTGCATGTTATCTCGGCCATCAATGGCGAGGGCTGCAACAAGCTGGTACATGCCATTCAGGCGCATCTGGAAGCAACACGCACCAAGGATGAAGCAGAACTGTCGCCCGATGTAATGGATGATGGTGGCGCTGACGAGTGAGGGCGCCGGAAGCTTACGCGCAAGGCGACTTGCTTCCCGGTTCAGAACTGTTTGGAAAATGAAATGACTGTTGAATACATCGAAGCTGCCAAGCTGGCCGACATTCCCGAGGGGGGGATTTACAAACTCAAGCTGAATGGCGAGCCGCTCATCCTTACCCGTGTAAACGGCGAAGTGCTTTGTTGCATAGACCGTTGCAGCCACGAAGATGTACCCTTGTCGCTTGGCTGCATCAAGGGCGACCGCATTAAATGTTCCTACCACGGCAGCTATTTTTCGCTGCGCACAGGCGAGCCGACTGACGAACCGGCAGATAGCCCAATCAGGGTATATCCCGTCAAAGTAGAAGACGATAAGGTTTACGTTGGCTTCTGATTATTTTCCGGATACAAACATGACCACAGCACTCAATCCCCAAGCACACATGCGCTCGGTAATTGGCCGTATTGCCACCGGGCCGGAATACTCAAAGGACATTTCAGCCGAGGAAGCGCGCGATGCCATGCGCGCCATCCTCAATAACCAGGCCGACCCGGTGCAAGCCGGCATTTTCTTTATTGCGCTACGCATGAAACGCGAAACCCGCGAAGAAAACATCGGCGTGCTCGACGGCATACTGGAAGTGAGCGAAAGCGCCACCGCTGCCGTTGACGAAGTGGCGATACTTGCCGACCCCTACGACGGCTATAACCGCAGTCTTTCCGCCGCACCGTTTTTGCCTGCCGTGCTGGCGGCCTGTGGTTTGCCTGCGGTAACAACCGGCGTAGAAGACATGGGCCCGAAACACGGCGCCACCCACAAAAAAATCCTGCGCGCTGCTGGTGTCAATGTGGATATGAGCCCGACCGAGGCCGCCGCCAGGCTTGCTACCGCAGGCTGGGCCTACTGCGATCAAAGCCGCTTTGCGCCCAAACTTTACGACCTCACCGGCTTGCGCACCACCATGGTCAAACGGCCAGTGCTCACCACCGTAGAAGTCCTGTTAGCCCCTGTAAAAGGCGCTAAAAAAACCCACTTCATCACCGGCTATGTGCACAAACCCTACCCGCCCGTATATGCCATGCTGGCGCGCCATGCCGGTTTTGACCATAGCCTCGTCATCCGCGGCGTGGAAGGCGGCATCATCCCCTCGCTGCGGCAAGACTCGCGCATGTTTGTCGTTCACGACAAAAGCAGCGAAGAACAACAGATCGAAATCAAACCGCAAGAGATCGGTATACAACAGGAAGTGCGCGCACCCCTTATCCCCGGCATGGATGAAGCCAGCGAACTGGAACAACACCAAAACGAATTCGATGCTGTGCGTGTATCCCAACAGGCCGCGCAAGCTGGACTGGCCGCGCTGGATGGCGAAAAAGGCGCTAGCTACGACAGTTTGGTGCTGGGCGCTGCCATCATGCTGTACGGCCTGAAAAAGGCCGCCAGCGTGGCTGAGGGAGCCGACATGGCAAGAAAAGCGATCAACTCGGGCGCGGCCAAGGCCAAATTCTTTGCTTGAACTTGAGAGCTGGCCGGGGTCGGTGTGCAATCACGCAGTGATGCGCCGCGAACCGGGCCAGCCGCTTGAAATGCCCGCAGGGCAACAGGTAAGGCAATAGATAAAATAAAACGCCACCGCGAGGGTGGCGTTTTATTTTGTTGGCGTCCCCACGGGGATTCGAACCCCGGTTATCGCCGTGAAAGGGCGGTGTCCTAGGCCTCTAGACGATGGGGACAATGATCGTCATTTACATCTACTGCATTTACTTCTTGCCGAGTTGCGTCAGAGTCACGCCAAGCAGCAATAATACAAAACCCACAGGAACCAGGTTTAACCAATCCATTCCGGTTCCTTCGCTGATCATCAGGAAAAATCCTGAAATCAAGCCGACGACGCTTAACACCAAGCCCGTCAAAACACTGATTACACCTAGCTTGTGCATCGCCCTAAATCATTTTTTGGTGGAGGTAAGCGGGATCGAACCGCTGACCTCTTGCATGCCATGCAAGCGCTCTCCCAGCTGAGCTATACCCCCAACGAAGCCGCGCATTCTAGAGAAGTATCGTCAGCTTGTAAAGCCTGATGTGCAAGATTGCTGTAAAAAATTGCTGTAAAAATCTACGCATCCGGCCACAGCTTGCCAGGGTTGAGGATGTCGGCCGGGTCAAACTGCTTCTTGACGGCGCGCATCAGTGACAAAGTCACCGGGTCTATTTCCATGCCAATGTAAGCGCGCTTCTCAGTGCCGATCCCGTGTTCTCCGGACAGGGTGCCGCCAAATTCGAGCACGGTTTCAAACATTTCATTCAGGCAGGCGCGTGCCTGCGCCATTTCGTGCGCATTGTCCGGATGCACCATCAGGTTGACGTGGAGATTGCCATTGCCGGCATGGCCAAAGCTGACGATGGGAAAGCCATAGTGATGTCCCCGGGCATCGAGAAAATCCACGAAGTCGGCCAGCCTGGAAACAGGCACTACAACGTCTTCGTTGATTTTGCGCGGTGCGTATTGCTTGACCGCATGTGAGAGCGATTTGCGCGCAGCCCATAAGACCTGTGCCTGTTCGCGGGTGACGCCTTCGCGGATTTCCAGCAGGCCGCTTCCGTTCAGCGCCAGCTTGAGCGCCTCAATCTGGTAGGGCGTGTCGCGCAAAGTGCCGTCAGCCTCTACCATCAGCAAGGCCTCGGTGCCCGCAGGCAGATCGTCTGCGGCCCCGGTGGACTTGATGGCCTGTATCGAGCGCCGATCCATGAATTCCAGCGCACACGGCAGCACGGCTTGCTGCATGACGCGCTGCACGGCCTCACAGGCAGCGCGATTGCTGCTGTAGCACAGGCGCAGGGTGGCAACTGTTTCGGGCGCTGGCAGCAGTTTCAGCGTGGCTTCGGTAATCAGCGCCAGCGTGCCTTCCGAGCCCACCAGCAGGCGCGTGAAATCGTAGCCGGTCACGCCCTTGGTGGTGCGGCTGCCGGTTACGATGGTCTTGCCCTCGCCGGTAACGGCTTTCAGCCCCAGCACATGGTCGCGTGTGACGCCGTATTTAACGGCACGCGGCCCCGCCGCATTCATCGCCAGATTGCCGCCTATGCGCGAATAGGCGCCGCTGCCGGGGTCAGGCGCATAAAACAGGCCACGGCTGCGGGCGAGCTTGCCGATATCCTCGGTAACTACACCTGGCTCAACCACCATCAGGCGATTATCCGGATCAAACTCGAGAACCCGGTTCATACACTCAAAACTGATGAGCAGGCCGTTTTCAACCGGCAGTGCGCCGCCCACATTGCCCGAACCAGCGCCACGCGCTACAACCGGTAATTTGTTGGCAAAGGCGATTTGCATCATCGCCACGACATGCTCATGACAGGCCGGGAACACCACAGCAGCCGGCAATACCTGTCTGGGCGTTTCGTCCGCGCTATACAGGGCAAGCGTCTGCGGATCGGTGAATACCCGATCGAGCCCCAACACGTCGGTCAGCGCCTTCTGGGTGTCGATTGACAACATGATTAGTTCGGTGAGTCTTCCGGCAGACTGGCGACCAGTTGTGCGACGGTTTCTGCGTCAAAGTCGATGCCGACATCCCAACCGGGATTGATGGCGATGGGAAATCCGCCGCCAATACGGCGCAAGATCCAGGGAAACTCGGCCAAAAGACCGCCCTTGTAATCCGGGAACAACTCGGCAAAGGGCTTGGCACGCTCCGGGCTGGTGAACAGAGCCATGATCCGGACGCCATCGTCGTCTTCAATCACCAGCGGCTGTGCCTTGGTGGAAAGCTGGAAACCGGCGATGGTGTGCTTTTCATCCTGTACCGGCATGAACACCTGTTCTCCCGCCAGCAGACGCGTGACAAAGTCTTCCGCCTCGGCATTACCCTGCATGACTTCAGCCAGCAGTTTTTCCAGATCGTTATGGGGGATAAAAGGAGCGCCGTCCATATGCAAAGCCGCGATGTGCTTGTTCAGAAGCGTAAATCTTACCTGAAAGGGCGCCTGCATGGCGGTTTTGCGCCCGGCTTTCAGACGCTTGCATTACCATTTGCGCATGGAATTGTTTTCCCAATGTCAAATCGCGCTGAGCGAAACCGAACCTGCCCGGAAATGCGAACTCGCGCAAAAGCTCTATCAGCACTGGCAGTCAGGTCGGGTGGAACAAAATGCGCATCAGCCCGTGCTGGATTTTTTCGAGCCAGGGCGCCCGGCCAAGCCCGAACTGATTCCACCGCTCAAAGTACCGCGCCGCAAAATGACCACGACCAAAGGCCGTGCCGCGCTGATCCACGCCATTGCCCATATCGAGTTCAACGCCATCAACCTGGCGCTGGATGCGGCCTATCGTTTTCGTGGCATGCCCGCTGTGTTTTATGGGGACTGGCTGAAAGTGGCCTCGGAGGAAGCCCTGCACTTTTCCTTGTTGCGCGGGCATTTGCAAGGCATGGGCTATGACTACGGCGATTTTCCGGCGCATAACGGATTATGGGAAATGGCCGTACAAACCGCGCACGACCCCCTGGTGCGCATGGCGCTGGTGCCGCGCGTGCTGGAAGCGCGCGGGCTGGATGCCACGCCAGTCATAGTGGAAAAACTCAAATCCGTGCATGACCTGCGTGCGGTGGAAATTCTCGCCATCATCGAACGCGATGAAATCGGCCATGTTGCCATCGGCAGCCATTGGTATTTGTATTTGTGCGCGCAGCGCGGGCTGGAGCCGCTGCAAACGTTCCGGGCATTGCTGAAGGAATACGATGCCCCGCCGCTCAAACCGCCGTTCAATATCGAAGGCCGACGTGCGGGCGGATTCAGCGAAGAAGAATTGCAGTGGTTGGGCGAACTATGACGAATGCATTTCAGGGGTATTCCCGCTGCGCGAAATGAAAGCATGAATAAAAAACGGCGCCCGGGGCGCCGTTGGTTTTGGCCATGCCGCGTGACCGCATTACTTCTTTTTTGCGGCTTTCTTGCCGGCAACCGCAGCCTTGAAACCAGCGCCGGGCGTGAAGCGCGGCACAGTGGTAGCGGCAATCTTGATTTCCTTGCCGGTTTGCGGGTTGCGACCGGTGCGGGCAGCGCGCTTGGAAGATTTGAAAGTACCAAAGCCTACCAGGGTGACGGTATCGCCCTTGGCAACAGCCTTGACCACAGCGTCTACCATGGCGTCCAGAGCACGGCCAGCTGCGGCCTTGCTGATGTCTGCACCAGCAGCGGCGGCTTCGATCAGTTCTGATTTATTCATGTACTACGCTCCTCTTCGGTGAATGGGGACTTCATCCTACCAGTCTTCAAGCCCCTTGTGTCAAGGCTTTCGAGCTTGGCAGATTAATTCTTTGTTGTTTTTTGCAGCACGATTTGTCCGGTTTTGCTGCGCAGGGAGCAAAGATTATTTTGTTTGGATAGCCGTTGAGAACAGAACAAAATTTGTAAGCTACTGAATTGGCTGGTAAATCAGTGTTTGCTTAAGAGTTGAGAATGCGTCAGAGACTTCTTCTTTGTCGCAACAGCGAATAAATCAGCCTTTACTCAGGAACAAGCAGGAAAAATGCTACAAACCGAGGGTGTGCGCCGACACTTTTCCGGGCGCGCGTTGCCATTCGCTGTCAAAACGTATGCCGAGATCAACAATATCTGCGCGTGAGTTTGGGTACATCACCCCGTGATGGGTGTCTTTGTCAAAGCGTTTCAGTACGCCGCTGTCATCGATCAGGACAAAGCAATCTTGCGCAGGCGGCGGGTCGTTTTCGCGCACGCGTATTTGCAGCACATGCCCCCATGCTGTCAGTAATTGCATGAGCTGGCCGGCATATCGCACCAGCCATTCGCCATCGGCCAGCAGAATGCGGATCTGTCTGCCAGTGCCTTGTTTGCAGAAATCGTTCAGCAGCTGAATCCGCTGCGGGCTTGTGTAATGCCCGTCGGCCAGATTCCAGTCATAAATGCGGATGCTGCGTTGCGCCGTTTGCAGAAGCGTATCCAGCGCTACCGCGTATTCGGTGGGCGTATTAAACCAGTTTGTGCATGCCTCAGACATGCACCCAACCCGCCAGATACCACTCGTAAAATAATCCGGTCAGTGCTTCGCCGTGATCTTGTGCCGGCAACGAACGCGTGTCGGCAAGCTGGGTCAACAGCCTGCGTTCCGGGCCGGTGGCGCCGAAGTCTTCGCCGTTGATGAAAAATTCGGTGCCGCTGAACAGCAGCCGGGTTTTGGCATCCAGCCGCAGGCCATGCTTGTGCAGTCTGGCGGCAAAGGTTTTTTCACCCAGCGGCTTGGCTGGCGGGGTAAAAAACACGCTGGGTTTGGGTTCGGAGAAGTATCGTCCGGCAAATGCGCTGATCAATTCCTTGTCCCAACGCAGTTGGTTGAGCGCATCGGCGATTTGTTCAAGCATTGCCGTGGGCAGCTCTGCGCTGTGTTTCTGCACCGCCAGATCGGGGTCGGCGTAGCGCCCGGGCAGATCAAGTTCATCGTGCAGGAAATTGAGGAAATTCTGCCCGAGTTCCTGAAACGAAGGGGCGCGAAAGCCAATGGAGTAAGTCATGCAATGATCTTCTGCGATCCCGTCATGCGCATATTTGGGCGGCAGATAAAGCATGTCGCCGGGCGCCAGTACAAACTCCTCTTCAGGATCGAAATGGCTGAGAATTTTTAGTGGCAGGTCTTCTACCAGTTCGAGATTTTCCTGTGCCGAAATGCGCCAGCGCCGGTGCCCCATGCCTTGCAACAGGAACACATCGTAGGAATCGAAATGCGGACCAACCCCGCCGCCAGGTGCGGCGTAGCTCACCATCAGATCGTCCAGCCGGGCGCGCGGTATGAAGGAAAACTGCTCCAGCAGATCAGCGCCGCTTTTTAAGTGGTGGTCAAGGGATTGCACCAGTAACGTCCAGTCCCGCTTGGGCAGTTTGCGGAAAACGCCAGGCTGGAAAGGGCCGTTGCGTAATGACCAAACTTTGCGGTGAGAGATCAGGCGCGATTCAACCAGCTCCTGGCTGGCCAACTGCGTCATCTCCTCCGGGCTTAGCAGACCGGTAAAGCCAGGGATGGCATCGCGTACCAGCAAGGGTTTTTTGTGCCAGTAGTCGCGCAGAAACTGACGGGCGGTCAGGCCGCCGAGAAGTTGCATTTTCATGACTCAATTATGCCAGTACGCAAGCTGTTAGAATTGACCAAAAGCCCAAGTCTGAAATCGCAATAATCCAGTCCAAGCGGAGGCTCAATGTTAAACCAAGGTGATCAGGCGCCGGATTTTTCCTTGCCGGATGCAGATATGCATATCGTCGAGCTGAAAAAATACAGGGGCAAGAAAAATGTCGTGGTGTATTTTTATGTGCGCGACGATACGCCAGGCTGCACGACTCAAGGTATCGAGTTTTCTGAGCTGGAAAAAGACTTTGCCAGCCTGGATACGGTTGTGCTGGGAGTATCCAAGGATGACTGCATTTCTCACGGCAGCTTCCGCGACAAGCACGGCATTACCGTGCAATTGCTGGCGGACAAGGAACTGCACGCCTGCAAGGCTTATGCTGTCTGGCAGGAAAAGGAAAAAGATGGCGTCAAACGCATGGGTATCGTGCGCTCGACTTTTGTCATCGACAAAAACGGCGTGATTCGTCACGCCATGTACGCCGTGCAAAGCAAGGGGCACGCGCAGGAAGTACTTGAACTCGTAAAGGATATGCAATGACAGCGATTGCCAAAAATACTGTAGTTACCATTACCTATAGCCTGTCCAGCATGGATGGCGAATTGCTGGAGCAGAGCGAAACGCCGCATAGCTATTTGCATGGAGGTTATGGAAACGTGTTTGATGCCGTAGAGACGGCGCTGGAAGGCAAACAAGTCGGTGATGCTGTCGAAGTGGTCATGGAGCCTGAAGAAGGCTTTGGCGAATACGACGAGAACCTGGTGCGGGTGGAGGATCGCAATGTATTTCCGCCCGATCTGGAGGTCGGTATGCGGTTTGAAGGGCAGGCTGAGTCCTCGGGGGAGACGAATATCTATACCGTGACCGATATTGCCGATGATAAGGTGGTGGTGGATGGCAACCATCCGCTGGCCGGTCAATCGCTGCGCTTTCGTTGCACGGTAACGGAGGTGCGCCAGGCGGACGAAAATGAGCTGGCTCACGGCCACGCGCATGGCGCACACGGACACCACCATCATTGAGCATGGCCGCGAAATCCGGTGCGGGCTGCTAAAATGCGCTGGGCAATACACATGGCGCAATCGCTATACAGAACCAGATGAGAACCACTTTTCTAGATTTCGAACAATCCATTGCCGAGCTGGAAGGCAAGATTGAAGAACTGCGCTTTGTGCAGGATGACTCGGCGCTGGATATCTCTGAAGAGATCAAGCGGCTGTCGAAAAAAAGCCAGAAACTGACCGAAGATATCTACGGCAAGTTGAGCTCGTGGCAAATTTCCCAGGTTGCGCGCCATCCGCAACGCCCTTATACGCTGGATTACATCAAGGGTCTGACCACGGATTTTCAGGAATTGCATGGCGACCGCGGGTTTGCCGATGATGCGGCGATCGTTGGCGGTATCGCGCGTTTCGACGGCGAGCCTGTGATGATCATTGGCCACCAGAAGGGGCGCGACGTGAAGGAACGCCAGTACCGCAATTTTGGCATGCCGCGCCCGGAAGGCTATCGCAAGGCGCTGCGTCTGATGCGGATGGCAGAAAAATTCCAGATCCCGATTCTCACCTTTATTGACACACCAGGCGCATATCCCGGCATTGGCGCCGAAGAGCGTGGGCAGAGCGAGGCAATCGCACGCAACTTGTATGTCATGGCTGAACTCAAAACCCCGGTCATTTGCACCATCATCGGTGAAGGCGGTTCCGGCGGCGCGCTGGCCATTGGCGTTGGTGATCGCACACTCATCCTGCAATACTCAACCTACTCGGTGATTTCGCCCGAGGGTTGCGCGTCAATTTTGTGGAAGAGCGCCGACAAGGCGTCCGTGGCCGCAGAGACGCTGGGCATTACGGCAGAGCGGCTATTGTCGCTGGGGCTGGTGGACAAGATCGTGCCCGAGCCGTTGGGGGGCGCGCATCGTGACTGGGAATCCATGTGTGGAAATCTGCGCCGTGTGCTGGCCGACAATCTTGCGGAAGTGCGCAAACAGCCACTGGATGCGCTGCTCAACATGCGTTATGAGCGGCTGATGGCGCATGGCCGCTACAAAGAAGACAAACCGTCCTGATCTTGTCGGGCAGGTACGCGCTTGCCTGACGCGCCACGTCAACCCTGGCGCGCACTTGCGCGTGGCGCTTTCGGGCGGGGTTGATTCGGTTGTGCTGCTGCATCTGCTAAGCAAACTGGCCGCTGAATTTCCGTTTCAGCTTTCCGCCGTGCATGTACATCACGGGCTCAGCGCGAACGCCGATGACTGGGCGGATTTTTGCATGGTGTTCTGTGCGCGCAGGAAAATCCCGATTGAAGTGGTGCGAGTCAAAGTGCCACGCAAATCAGCCGCCGGGCTGGAAGCGGCTGCGCGCAAGTTGCGTTACGCCGAACTAAGCCGAGCCGGGGCGGATATGCTGGTTCTGGCGCATCATCTGGACGACCAGGCGGAAACCGTGTTGTTTCAGTTGTTGCGCGGCGGTGAACCGCGGGCGCTGGCGGCCATGCCCGAATTGCGCATGATGGAAGAGATGCCAGTGCTGCGCCCGCTGCTGCAAACCCCCAAGCGCGAGTTGGTGGCCTACGCAAAACGCTATCGCCTGCAATGGGTGGAAGATGACAGTAATGCCGATACCTCGCTTTCCCGCAACGCACTGCGCCATGACGTGTTGCCGCTGCTGGAAAAGCATTTCCCGGATTATCGCGAACGGCTGGCGGGGGTATCGCAGCGTATGGCGGAAGTCTCGGCACTGCTGGAAGGGCTGGCAGGTCGTGACAGTGCGGCACACACGAGCGATGTGCTGGATTGCGACGCATTGCGGCAACTGGATGAAATTCGCGCGCGTAATTTGCTGGCGCATTTTCTGCGCAATCAGAAAGCCCATTTGCCGCGTCCCGCAGCCATGCGCGAAATGCTGCGTCAGCTGTTATCCGCCCGTGGGCGCTTATCGTTGAGCCTGGCGGACGGTCGCCGCCTGCGGCGCGTCAAGAACAAGGTTTTTATCGAAGCATGATCCGTTTTCAATCGCTTACGCTGGCGCGCGGCACTAAATCCATTTTTGAGTTAGCAGACCTGACCATCAACCCAGGAGAGAAAGTCGGCCTGATCGGCGCCAATGGATCGGGCAAGTCCACATTGTTTGGCCTGTTGCGTGGGGAACTGCACGCCGATGGCGGCGAAGCCGCATATCCGGCATCCTGGCGTGTGGCGCATGTGGCGCAGGAAACGCCGGCACTGGATCGCACCGCACTAGATTACGCCATAGATGGCGATACTGGTTTGCGTCGTCTCGAAGTTGAACTGCAACAAGCCGAAGCGCGGCACGACGGCCATCGCATAGGTGAGCTGCACGCCGCCTTGCAGGATGCCGATGCCTATACCGTGCGCGCCAGGGCAGAGACCTTGCTCTATGGCCTGGGGTTTTCTCACGCGCAAATGCATCAACCGGTGGCCGGGTTTTCCGGCGGCTGGCGTATGCGGCTGAATCTGGCGCAGGCGCTGATGTGCCCATCGGATTTGCTGCTGCTGGACGAGCCCACCAACCACCTTGATCTGGATGCCATCATCTGGCTGGAGGACTGGCTCAAACGTTACGCGGGAACGCTGATTGTCATTTCGCATGACCGCGATTTTCTCGATGGCATCGTGAATGTCGTTGTGCATATCAACGACAAAAAGCTCAGGCACTACGGGGGTAATTATTCCGCCTTCGAGAAACAGCGTGCGGCCAATCTTGCCCTAACGCAGGCTGCCTTCGAAAAGCAATCCAGAGAACGCGCCCATCTGCAATCCTTTATCGACCGCTTTAAGGCCAAAGCCACCAAGGCCAAGCAGGCGCAATCACGCATGAAAATGCTGGCCAGGATGGAAGAACTGGCGCCTGTACATGCGGCCGCCAGCTTCTCGTTTGAGTTCCGCGAACCCGAGCGTGCGCCCAACCCATTGCTGGTGATGGAAGATGTGCGTGCAGGCTACCGGACTGGCAGTGCTGACAAGGTGATTTTTTCCAACATCAATCTGAGCCTGCAAGGCGGCCAGCGCATTGGCCTTCTGGGGGTTAATGGTGCGGGAAAATCCACTCTGATCAAAACCATGCTTGGCGAATTGCCGCCACTGCACGGCGAAGTGCGTCAAGGCAAGGGGCTGTCCATTGGCTACTTCGCCCAGCATCAACTGGAAATGCTGCGCCACGACCAGTCACCACTGTGGCACTTGAATAAACTGGCGCCCAATGAGCGCGAGCAGGATTTACGCAATTTTCTCGGCAGCTTCAATTTTGCCGGTGATATGGCCACAAGCAGTATCGCGCCATTTTCCGGTGGTGAAAAAGCACGCCTGGCCTTGGCGCTCATCGTTTGGCAGAAACCCAATTTGCTGTTGCTGGACGAACCCACCAACCACCTCGACCTGGAAACCCGCGAAGCCCTGACCATCGCCCTTGCGCAGTTTGAGGGAACTTTGGTTCTGGTGTCGCACGATCGGCATTTGCTGCGCGCCACCACGGATGAATTCATGATTGTGGCTGATGGCGAAGTCAAGCCCTTTGAAGGCGATCTGGATGATTACCGTGACTGGCTGTTCAAGAGCCGCCTGGTAAAAAATGAAGCGGCTGTATCAAACGCGCCGCGCACCGACCGCAAAGCCGAGCGCCGCGCCGAGGCCGAAGCCAGGCAGAAAAATTCGGCCGCCAGAAAGCCGATAGAGAAACGCATCACGCTGCTGGAAAAGCAAATACACGATTTGAATACGCGCAAGGCCAACCTGGATGCCCGGCTGACTCACGAAGAAATTTATCTGGATGCGAACAAAGAAGAACTCAAACGCCTGCTGATCGAACAAGCTCAAATTGTGACAGATTTAGAATGCGCAGAATGTGACTGGCTGGAGCAGCAAGAACAGTTGGAGAAAATTTGCATCGCGGATTAGTCTGGGGCCAAGCCGGGCGCTGATAAACGCCAACCTGACTGGAGAGTCGGGCTGACGGTTTCATGCCGCAGGTGGCTCATGGCGAAGTTTGTTGAATCAGGCTCACGCGTTTCATGATGACGGGGTCGATTGGCACATCATCGTGTGAGCCACGGCTGCCGCGTGGCAGGTTCACGATGGCATCCACCACTTCCATGCCGGAAACAACCTGGCCGAATACAGCGTAGCCCCAGCCTTCGATACTTTTGCCTCGATGGTTAAGCGCGTAGTTGTCCGCCACGTTGATAAAAAACTGGGAGGTGGCGGAGTGGGGTTCCATGGTGCGCGCCATGGCCAGCGTGCCGCGCAGATTCTTCACGCCATTGTCAGCTTCGTTTTCAACCTGTTTTCCACGCGGTTTTTCGCTCATGTCGGGCGACATGCCGCCACCCTGAATCATGAAGCCTGGGATGACGCGATGGAAGATGGTGCCGTCGTAAAAACCGGATTGCGCCAGTTGCAGGAAGTTGGCGACGGATTTCGGCGCGTTGCCGGGGAACAGCTCCAGGGTGATATTGCCCTTGCTGGTTTCGATCAGCACTTTGGGATTGGCAGGCTGACCGGCCGCAGGTTGGGTGGAAACCGTTTGTTTGCCGGGCTCGCGGGCATCGCAGCCGGAAACCCCGGCCAGGCTGGTGAACAATAGTGTGAAAGCAACAAGGAACGCGCGCGCCATCATGACCCCTTCCAAAAAGAAGGATTCTAGCGGCGCGCGATTCGTCGCAACAGTCCTGGCGGCAATCAGGCTACGCTGCCAAAACTCTTGTCCGATGCCAGAAACGGCGCTTCCAGCCCGGCAAGGTGGCAGCCTTGTGCCACAGGGCCACCCGGGAACAGTTGATACAGATATTTGAGGCCGCCCATGTGGTGGAAGTGTTCGTCCAGCGCATCGTGCAGTTCGCGCAGATTCAGGTGGCCATCTTCCTCATGTTGCAGAAAATAATGCTGCAATGCGCGTATTGCTTCGCAATGTGCATCGGTCAGGGTCAAGTTCGCTTCGTTTGCCAGCCGTGTGGCTTCTTCCGGAGTCCAGTCCAGCGGGGCATCGGGGAAGCCCGGAATGCTATCCCGGTCACGAGTTAGGGCATTAATATCACGGGAAACGCGCATCATTTTAAGCTCCTCATTCAGGCTCTTCGGGTATCGTAAATCTAGACTATTCCACTCAGGTTTCAACCCGGGGATCGTGCAAGTGATGCATTTCGCCGTTAAAACCTGATCGGCGCTGAGGTTGAAAGCTGGCGCCAAACTGGGCTTCAATATCACGTCATCGCATTGTTAGCGCCAGGATTGCTAAACGGCGTGTGTAGAAACCACAACATTGCAAAAAAGTGACAAATGCTGAAAGGGATTGCCGGTTTCGTGCCGTTGGAGGTGTAATCTATTCACAGCTACCTATCAACAAGGCTCGAAGAAGCCAGTAAATTGGTAGTTGATGCATACGGGAGCGATGCATCGTTGCCAATCGGAGAAACCATGAACAAACATCAAATGACTATTTCTTGCGTTGTTGTTGCCTTGCTGGCCGGAGTATCTGGCCTGGCCAATGCGCAGGAGGCGAAACCCGCAAAACAGGTCAAGGCAACTGCCCAAGCCGCTAAGCCGCCTGCAGCTCCTCAAGCAATCAGCACAAAGCAGGCCAGCACCAAGCAGGCTAGCACCAAGCAGGCTAGCACCAAGCAGGCCAGCACGCCCAAGACAGGTGCTGGCACAACCGAGCCAACAACACCGTCAGCCGTACCCCAGGCGCAACCTGTAGCTGACAGCGCACCTGCCAAAATCGGCAGCAATCCTTTTTTGCAGGCTCAGGCCAACAATCCCTATCTGGCCGGGAATGCCAACGCGTATTCCAATCCAAATCCCTATCTGGCCGGGAATGGCAACGCTCACTCCAACCCAAACCCATATCTGGCGGGTCATCCCGTCAATCCCTGGCTGGCACACCAGGCGATGACCTCCCAGCAAGCCGTTGCACCCCAAACCGTGGCCGTCAAAGGTAGTGGCCGCAGGCACATTAGCCTGTCCCCCTTGCCCGTGGATATTTATATGAACCCGGGCATGAGGCCGGCTGTGGCCTTCACCACTCCGTGCGCAACAGTTGCCAAGTTGACCAACAATTTTCCGCCGCTGATGGCGTTTGAAAGTCTCATGTTTCAGACCATTGGCAAGGTAAATGAAACCGAGGTACTGCCGTTCAGCATTGAGCCGGTGTGCACTTGACAAACTGATGCAGCAGTAAAAAACGGGCAGTTAGCGAAACGCTGATTTATTCGCTGCCGTGAAACATCGGCAGAGAATTTTCCCGGCGCATGTCCGGAAAAATTTGCGCTTTCAATGACTTGCGTCATTGAGCGGTAAGTCACTTTGTGGCTTGCAGGGGAAGTGCTGATTTAATCAGCGTTTTCCAAGACTGCCCGTTTTTTGTTTTGCTTGGCTGCCGGGACTTGCTGGAGCCAAGACAGGCTCCAGAAAAAAGATTATTTCTTGCGCCGCTCTGCGCAGCGGATGATTTCCGGATTGCTTTTCAGCTCCAGACAGGCGCGCCGGTCGGTTTCTGGCATACGCTTCATGCGGTGCTTCGCTATCTTCTGTACGGATGCCGGTTTGACCTCGTCTGGGACGTCTGTCGGCTGAATGTTGGCCTCGTCGGCCAAGGAAAATGTGGAAACAAACACCAAGGGCAAAGCGATGAAGCCAAGTTTCATGAAATGCTCCTGTCAAACAAGTTGATGAGAATCATACTCTGTTGCGCCAACGCCGGACTCATTCGAGATGCTTCGCCTAACAGACAGCCGGGCAGGCTGAACCAGGCTCAAACAGGACACTCTTGGCCGGTAATGTCGCCACTGGCCCAGAAGTCATAGCCTTTGGACAAAAACTCGTCCCACGGCAGGTAGTGCGAGCCGTCGCAGGAAAACGTCAGACCAACCATGCCATTGAAAATATTGAGTGATCCGGCGCGCAGGTAAAACATTTCATCCATGAAGCGCAGTTCACGCAGGCTGTCGAGCACGGCGCGGATTTTGTCGCGCGGTACCAGGGCGTCGTGCGGGTATGGGCAGTGCGGATAGATAAGGCAGGTGTCCGGATCCATCAGCGCGTCAATATCCAGCAAGCGATAGCGGTAGGGGTCATCGGTCAGCCAGATGGTGGCGCGGCTGCTGGAGAAATGCAGCTTGCCGTGGAAGACGCCGTGATCAACCATGAGTTCTTCCATCACCCCCAGCACGGTGTCGATGTGCAGATCCATCATGCTGTCATTGCGGGTTTGGTGAAACACGGTACCTCGAATGGCGGGGTCGCCCTTGATCTGGCGCCAATGAGTCGGCTCGTCGTAGAGCCTGCCGGTAAGCGGCAGATTGCGCAGGTCGAAATCTGCGCCGACAAAACCCAGGGCACGACCGAAGTCGTCGCGCACCAGCTGGATGGCTGTGAGCGACGGTCGTTTTGCACGCAGGCTGATGTAGGCATGCGATAGCAGAAAACCCTCGCTGGGCACGCGCTCATTCATATAGGGACGGTCGGAACGGTTGCGGGAGTAATCGTTCTCGATCAGGCCATCGTGACTGATGTTGTCAGAGACCTGTATGGCGTTGGTGTCCAGCGCATACATGTATTTGCACATGGGTAGCCCGGCCAGTGCTAGTGTCAGCGCGGTATTCAGTTGCTGACGCTTACCCCAAACCCTGGCGCAGGCTTGTGCGGCCTGTGCCAAGGGTTCGCGCAGCATGTCCTTTAGCGCCTGGCGCTGATGGGTAATGCTGTCTTGCAGGGTATTGGCAGGTGGGCGCATGGTGAAATGAATTGGCAAGCCGAGTATATCAACGCTGACGTGCTTGCTGACGAGCGCCTTGATCGCAGATGTAAAAAAAACCCCGGCGTACCGGGGTTTTCCCCGTCCGTCAGAGATAATCAGGCCGGCACGATGTTGGCAGCTTGCTTGCCCTTGGGGCCGGTGGTCACGTCAAACGTGACTTTCTGGTTTTCTTTCAGGGTTTTGAAGCCGTTTGCGCGGATTTCGGAGAAGTGAGCGAAGAGGTCTTCACCGCCGCCATCGGGAGTAATAAAACCAAAGCCCTTGGCGTCGTTGAACCACTTGACAGTACCTGTTGCCATCTTGAGTTTCCTTAAAAACAGAAATTAATTACGGGTAGAACCAAACCGAACAGAGCTTTTGTACTCGTCCGGAATTGCTCTGCCCAACCATCTATCGAAATCAAGGAAATACTCGTCAACCAGGTGCCGCTTACAGCTTGAATCCCACAGATTGTCCGCACCCTACACCGTTTTGCGCAAAACACCTAGCATTTTTTTATGGGATGGTTTGGGTGTGGTGGCAGGTTTGCGCATTCATTAATCAAATCAACACAGTCAACCACTCGGCGGGTTATACTGACGGGCTAATTTTCAAGCATTTTTTCTGCTTTTTTGAACCCAGACTGGAGTACACCATGGCGATTGAACGCACCCTTTCCATTATCAAGCCCGATGCCGTCGGTAAAAATGTTATCGGCAAGATTTATCAGCGATTCGAAGATGCCGGCCTGAAAGTTGTGGCTGCCAAAATGAAGCATCTGTCGCGCAAGGAAGCCGAAGGTTTTTATGCCGTGCATCGTGAGCGTCCCTTCTTCAACGATCTGGTCGAATTCATGATCTCCGGCCCGGTGATGATTCAGGCACTGGAAGGCGAAGGCGCGATTGCCAAGAACCGCGAACTGATGGGTGCCACCGACCCGAAGAAAGCTGCGCCGGGAACCATCCGCGCCGATTTTGCCCAAAGCGTGGACGCGAATGCCGTGCACGGCTCGGATGCGCTGGAAACCGCCGCAGTGGAAATTGCCTATTTCTTTGCCAGCACGGAAGTGTGCCCGCGTTAAGCGATCTGCCGTCATCGCGAGTGCAGCGCGGCGATCTGCTTACGCAAAGCTAAACATGCTTTGACTGGACTGCCGCGTCGCTTCTCGCCGTGACGATCGAACGAGACCCTGAATTTGCAAAACCTGCTCGATTTCAATCTTCAGCAACTCACCGAGTGGTTATCCGCTCAGGGTGAAAAGCCGTTTCGCGCAAAGCAGGTGTTCCACTGGATACACCAGCGCAGCGAAGACGACTTTGGGCAGATGACGGATCTGGCTAAAAGCCTGCGCGAGAAGCTGATCCTGAACGCTGAAGTGCGTGCGCCCGCAGTCAAGGCCGACAAGGTTTCGGCAGACGGCACGCGCAAGTGGTTGTTTGATGTGGGGGTCGGAAACGGCATCGAGACCGTGTTCATTCCTGAAGGCATGCCGGGTTGCGGCGATGCGGAGCCGGACGATGACAGCCCGCGCTACCCGGGAACGCCAAGCCCTGATGATGTACCGCGTTACCGTGGTACATTGTGCATCTCCTCCCAAGTCGGCTGCGCGCTGGAATGTACGTTCTGTTCGACTGGCCGTCAGGGCTTTAACCGCAACCTGACGGTAGCGGAAATCATCGGCCAGCTTTGGCACGCGGTGCGCGAACTGAAAAAATCCGGATACGGCGAGCGGCCTGTCACCAATGTGGTGATGATGGGCATGGGCGAGCCGCTGGCCAATTTCGAGAATGTGGTGACGGCGCTGGACATTATGCTGGACGACCACGCCTATGGCTTGTCGCGTCGGCGTGTGACGGTTTCCACGTCAGGCATGGTGCCGGCCATGGATCGCCTGGCTGTGCGCTGTCCGGTGGCGCTGGCGGTTTCGCTGCACGCACCGAATGATGCGCTGCGCGACCAGATTGTGCCTCTCAACAAGAAATATCCGCTAGCAGAATTGCTGGCGGCTTGTCGGCGATATCTGGAACACGCGCCGCGCGATTTCATTACCTTTGAGTATGTGATGCTGGCAGGCGTGAACGATACGCTGGAACACGCACAGCAGTTGGCAAAGCTGGCAAAAAACACGCCATGCAAGTTCAACCTGATACCCTTTAACCCGTTTCCCGATTCAGGATACGACAAGAGCCGGACTGATTCGCAGCGTGTGTTCCGCGAAATCCTGCAACAGGCTGGTTACGTTGTGACAACGCGCAAGACGCGCGGTGATGATATTGACGCCGCTTGCGGGCAGCTGGCCGGGCAGGTGGCGGACAAAACGGGGCGAGTCATCAGAAGGATGGAGAAAGACGCAGCATGAAAAAACTGGCAGGTTTGTTGGCTGGGCTGACATTGGCGGGATGTGCGCAGCTGGGTGGCGGGGAAAGCACTTCTTCGTCTGTGAGTGCCGCGCCGGTTGAAACCGAATCGCGAGTGCGCGCCAGGGCTTTTTCCGATCTGGCTGCGGCATACTTTAGCCGTGGCCAGCTGAAGATTGCACTGGATGAAGTGCGCAAGGCAGTACAGGCGGACAGCAACTACGGACCGGCTTACAATGTGCTGGGGCTGATTTATATGGAATTGGCTGAAGATGCGCTGGCTGAGGAGAACTTCCGCAAATCGGTAAACCTTGATCGCGGCGATTCTGAAGCACGCAACAACTTTGGGTGGTTTCTTTGCACGCGCGGGCGATACAACGACGGGCTGGCGCAGCTTGCCGATGCATTGCGCAATCCCCTGTATGCCAAACCCGAGCAGGCGCTGACCAACTCCGCGCTGTGTCATCAACGCAAGGGGGACCTGAAACAAGCGGAGGTCTATTTCAACAAGGCGCTAAAATTGCAGCCGGATTTTGCATTCGCCATCATCAGTCTGGCTGATTTGCATTTCAGGCAGGGCAATCTGAAGGAAAGCCAGCGTCTGCTGACGCGACATCAGGCAGTTTCGCCACCTACAGCAGAAAGCCTGTGGCTGGGGGTGCGCATAGAGCGCAAACTCGGCGACCGCAATCAGGAGGCGGCCTACAATCTTCAATTGCGTAAGCGTTTCCCCGACTCGCCCGAGGCGCAATTGCTGGCACGGGGGCAATACGAATGAGCGAAGAGATGGAAGAAGTCTTGCTGTCTGAACCAGCGCCCCGTGGCGTAGGCGAAACGCTGAAGACCGCGCGTGAAGAAAAGGCGCTCAGCGTTCAGGAAGCGGCTGCCAGATTGCGCTTGATGGCAAGGCAAATCGAAGCCATGGAGGCAGAAGATTTTGCCAGCCTTGGGCAGCCCGTTTTTGCGCGCGGTTTTGTGCGTAACTACGCAAAATTGCTGGGGCTGGATGAAGCCGCCCTGCTGGCTAAAATGTCCCCGGCAGAGTCCGTTACAATGCCGCAAGCTGAAAATCTGCCATTTGCGCCTAAACCCGGCTTCTGGACTTCGCCGTGGGTAATGAGCTCCATCGGCGCGATTCTTTTGGTGCTGGCTGTACCTGTGGCGCTTTATTTGTGGCTGAACAGCGGTGAAACCCTGGGCATAGCCGACCCGATAGCGGTCAAGCCGCAAGCCGACCTGGTTGCCCCAGCGCAGCCGGTGATGCCGGAACAGCCGCTTGCGCCAGCGCCCGAAGCGCCGCTATCCGGGCAAGATGAAACTTCGCGGATAGTGCCTGCAGATACGCTGCCGTCTGCTGAAAATGCCGCGCAAGCGGTAACGGTGTTGCCCTTGCAGTCCAGCGTAAACGTTACGCCAGACCTTGTTACGCAGACTCAGCAGCCGACCGGGCTGGCAAACGAGGCGGCAATGCAGACTATCCAGTTCCGCTTGTCGGAACCGGCCTGGCTGCAAGTGCGGGACGGTAGCGGGAAGATGGTGCACTCTGCACTCAACCTTGCGGGCGCCTCGGTGCTTGTAAAGGGGACGCCGCCATTCTCTCTGGTAGTGGGTAATGCGGCCAAGGTGCAGGTGACGTACAGGAATAAGCCCGTGGATATCACGCCCTACATTGATGTGACCGTGGCGCGCTTTACGCTGGATTAATCACTGGTTTTAACGAAATGAGCTTGCCAATCAAGATCCCCCAGATTAGATGCGCGCGCAGTCAGGTGCGCGTGGGTCACGTTGCCATTGGCGGCGGTGCGCCCATCGTGGTGCAGTCCATGACCAACACCGATACGGCGGATGTGGCCGCGACCGTGCAGCAAGTGGCCGAGCTGTATCAGGCCGGTTCCGAGCTGGTGCGGATCACCGTCAATACGATCGAGGCGGCGCGTGCCGTGCCGGTGATACGTGAAAAGTTGCTGGTACAGGGCATGGATGTGCCACTGATTGGCGATTTCCATTTCAACGGCCACAAACTGCTGACGCAGGCGCCGGAATGCGCCGAGGCGCTGGCCAAATTCAGGATCAACCCCGGCAATGTCGGGCGCGGCGAGAAGCGCGATGAACAGTTTGCCACGCTGATCGAAATCGCCTGCAAATACGACAAACCCGTGCGCATTGGCGTCAACTGGGGCAGCCTGGATCAGGAACTGGCGGCGCGCATGATGGACGAGAATTCGCAATTGGCTGATCCGCTGGACGCCAAGCAAGTCATGTTCAACGCCATGATTGCTTCCGCGCTGCAATCGGCCAGGCGTGCCGAAGAACTGGGGCTGGGGCGGGACAGAATCATCCTGTCGTGCAAAATGAGCGGCGTGCAGGATTTGATCACCGTCTACCGCGATCTGGCCAAACAAAGCAATTACGCCCTGCACCTGGGCTTGACCGAGGCTGGCATGGGCAGCAAGGGCATTGTCGCTTCCACTGCCGCGCTGGCTGTGCTGTTGCAGGAAGGCATCGGCGATACCATCCGCGTGTCATTGACCCCGGAACCCGGCGAATCGCGTACCAAAGAAGTCCAGGTGGCGCAGGAAATTTTGCAGACCATGGGCTTGCGCGCATTCACCCCCATGGTGACGGCCTGCCCGGGCTGCGGAAGAACGACCTCGACGGTGTTTCAGGAGCTGGCGCTGAAAATCCAGACCTGGCTGCGCACGCAAATGCCGGGCTGGCGCGGCGTCTATCCGGGCGTGGAAGACATGAAAGTGGCGGTGATGGGCTGCGTGGTCAACGGCCCCGGCGAATCCAAGCACGCCAATATCGGCATTTCCTTGCCGGGCACGGGAGAAGTACCGGTCGCACCGGTGTATGTAGATGGCAAGAAGACCGTGACGCTCAAGGGCGACCGCATTGCCGAGGAATTCCAGGCGATTGTGGAAGAGTATGTGCGCAGCCACTATGGGGAAAGTATTTGAACCGCAGAGACGCGGAGAACGCAGAGAGTTTTTCTCCGCGCTTTCTGCGTCACCGCGGTTAAGAAGATATTTTTATGGGTAATTCATTGCAATCCGTGCGCGGCATGAACGACATGCTGCCGCAGGACGGTTCGATCTGGCGGTTTTTTGAGGATACGGTTAGAGCCTGGCTGCAAGCCTATGGCTACCGCGAAATCCGCACGCCAATTCTGGAAAACACGCCATTGTTCAAACGCGCCATTGGCGAGGTGACGGATATTGTCGAGAAGGAGATGTACACCTTCATCGACGAGCTCAACGGCGAATCGCTGACCCTGCGCCCGGAAGGTACCGCCTCGTGCGTGCGTGCGGCGATCCAGCACAATCTGCTGTACGACGGCGGCAAGCGCCTGTGGTACATGGGGCCGATGTTCCGTCACGAGCGTCCGCAAAAAGGCCGCTATCGCCAGTTTCATCAGGTTGGTGTGGAAGCGCTGGGCTTTGCCGGGCCGGACGTGGACGTGGAACACATCCTGATGGCAGCGGATTTGTGGAAACGTCTGGGGATTGTCCCCGCGCTGGAAATCAACACGCTGGGCGATGCCGAGGCGCGCCGCCGCCATCGTGAGCGCTTGATCAAATACTTTGAAACCAATGCCGACGTGCTGGACGAGGAGGCAAAACGTCGCCTGCACAGCAATCCGCTACGTATTCTGGATACCAAGAATCCGGCCATGCAGAGCCTGGTGGAAGCCGCGCCCAAACTGATGGACGATCTGGACGAAGCTTCGCTGGCGCATTTCGAGACGGTGCAAAAACAACTGCGCGCGTTGGGGGTTGAGTTCCGCATCAACACCCGTCTGGTGCGCGGGCTGGATTATTACAATCGCACCGTGTTCGAGTGGGTGACGGACAAACTCGGCGCGCAGGGCACGGTGTGTGCCGGTGGTCGCTATGATGGTCTGGTCGAGCAACTGGGTGGCAAACCGGCTCCGGCCTGTGGTTTTGCCATGGGCGTGGAACGTTTGCTGGCACTGCTGGAGGCCGAGGGCGTGACGTCAACACCGAGCGCACCGCACGCCTATCTGGTTCATGCCGGAGAAGCGGCTGAAGCCTGGGCTTGGCAGGTAGCGCGCAAGCTGCGTGAGCACGGGCTGGATGTGGTGATGCACGCTGGCGGCGGCAGTTTCAAATCGCAGATGAAAAAAGCCGACGCCAGCGGCGCGCGCTTTGCCCTTATCATCGGCGACAATGAAGCGGCAGAACAAAAAATGGCATTGAAGCCTCTGCGCGATGCCGCCGAACAAGCCGTACTCGATGTGGCGGAAGCCGCACAGATTTTGCTGCAATAAGCACAACCAATTTCAAGGACACAAACGATGGCCACATACGATCTGGAAGAACAGGAACAGCTGGATAATCTGAAAGCCTGGTGGAAACGTTGGGGTAACTATTTGATCTATGGCGCGTCAGCCGCGTTGATTGCATTTGCAGGTTATCAGTACTGGCAGCGCACGATAAGCACCAAGACAGACGAGGCGGCGATCAAGTTTGAGTCCATGCAGCAGGCATTGCAGGGCAATGATCTGAAGACAGCGCGCGAGGCGGGGGCAGCCTTGATCGATCAATATGAAGGCACCGCTTATTCCACCCGCGCAGCCATCCAGCTTGCGCGCATCAATGCGGACAGCAAAGATTTCAAGAGCGCCAAGGCACAGCTCGGATGGGTCATCGAGAATTCCAAAGAGGCGGCTTACCGGGATGTGGCGCGGCTTAATCTGGCAGCTTTGCTGCTGGATGAGAAGCAGTATCAACCCGCGCTGGCGCAGCTGAATGCCGCGCACACCGAGGCATTTGCGCCACGTTTTGATGATCTCAAGGGGGACATCTATCTGGCGCAGGGAAAAAACGCTGAAGCGCGAGCCGCTTATACAGCAGCATTCGCAAAGCTGAAAGAGACCGACGCCCTGCATGGTGTGGTGGAATTGAAACTGGATGCGATGGGAGGCCCGGCGAAATGAAACCCGCATATCTGACGACATCGCTTGCCGGATTAGTGCTGGTCAGCCTGCTGGGTGGTTGCGGCATGTTGGGAAAAACCACGGATACCGTGACGGGCTGGTTTGGGGCAAATAAATCTCGCGCCGCCAAGCCTGCCGAATTGACTGAGTTCAAAGCCAGCAGGCAGTTGTCCAAAGCCTGGGGCGCCTCCTCGGCAGAGGCTGGGCGTGGCGTATTCACGGCGGCGGCAGATGCAGATGCCGTCTATGTGGCGGGTGAATCCGGGCGCGTGGCCAGACTCAACCTGCAAAATGGCAATGAAACCTGGCGTGCGGATCTGGGCAAGACGCTCTCGGCAGGTGTTGGCGTTGGTAATGGCCTGGTACTCGCGGGTGGTCTCAAGGGTGAAGTGTTTGCGCTGGAGAGCGCCAGCGGCAGCAAGAAATGGGAAGTCAAGCTCAGTAGCGCGGTTTCTGCAGCACCGGTGGTGGAGTCGGGCATCGTGGTGGTGCGTACCGGAGATGGCCGCATCTACGGGCTGGATGCAGCAGACGGCAGCCGTAAGTGGCTCTACACGCGCCAGCTGCCAGCGTTGTCGCTGCAAGGTTTGTCTGGCGTAAGCCTGTTGAATGGCGTGGCATATGCGGGCTATCCGGGCGGTAAACTGGTCGCGATCAAACTTTCCAATGGCATTCAATTGTGGGAAGTCAACGTCAGCCTGGCGCGTGGCGCCACCGAACTGGAACGGGTGAACGATGTTGCGGGCAAGCCCGTGATGGATGGGCGCAGAGTCTGTGCAGTGACTTTCCAGGGGCGAGTGGCTTGCTTTAGCCGCGAACGTGGAGAGCTGTTATGGGCGCGTGATGCCTCTAGCGATGCTGGGCTGGCCATGGACGAGCAATATGTCTATGTTACCGATGACAAGGATGCAGTGACGGCGCTGGACAAGGAAACCGGGCGCGCGGCCTGGCGTCAGGACAAACTGGCCAACCGCCAGCTGACCGCGCCGCTGGCACTGGGCAAGTACATTGCGGTTGCGGATATGGAAGGTTATGTGCATGTGCTATCTGCCGAGGATGGCAGTTTTGCCGCGCGCCTGCAGGCTGATAGCAGCGCAGTGCGTGCCGCCCCGCTGGATATCGGCCCGGGCTTTGTCGTGCAGACAGTCAAGGGCGGTGTGACGGCGTTTAAGTTGAATTGAACAAATCGGAACGCAGAGGCGCAGAGACGCGGAGAAGACCAGAAGAAATGAACCCCTGTTCTGCCTGTTTTTTTCCCTGTTCCAAAATTGCCGACCTTAGATTCATGAACATGATTTCAATGCTTTTCTCCGCGTTTCTGCGTCTCCGCGTTCATTTTGATTTTTAATTACTTATGCTCCCCACCCTCGTACTTGTGGGACGCCCCAATGTTGGCAAGTCCACCCTGTTCAACAGGCTGACCAAAACGCGTGACGCGCTGGTGCACGATCAGCCGGGGCTGACGCGCGACCGTCACTATGGGCGCGGGCGCGTAGGCAGTAAGCCCTACCTGGTAGTGGATACCGGTGGACTGGAGCCGGTGGCCAAGGATGGCATCCTGCACGAAATGGCGCGCCAAACCTTGCAAGCCATCGATGAGGCTGATGCCATCGTATTTCTGGTCGATGGCCGTCAGGGGCTGACAGCGCAGGACAAAGTCATTGCGCAAAAATTGCGCCGCGCCCGTTGCCCGGTACTATTGGCCGTCAACAAAAGCGAGGGCATGAACCGCGCCGTGGTGACGGCAGAGTTTCATGAACTGGGCTTGGGTGATCCGCTGGCGGTTTCCGGCGCGCATGGCGAAGGCGTACATGACCTGGTGGAACTGGCGCTGGCGCCGTTTGATACAGAAGCCGAGGCGGAGGACGTTGATAGCGGCCCGCGTATTGCCATTGTTGGTCGACCCAATGCGGGTAAATCCACCCTGGTCAACGCCTTGCTGGGTGAAGAGCGCGTGATTGCCTTTGATCAACCCGGCACCACACGCGACTCGATCTATATTGATTTCGAGCGCAACGGCAAGCCCTACACCCTCATTGATACGGCGGGCGTGCGCAAAAAAGGCAAGGTATTTGAGGCGGTGGAAAAGTTCTCCGTCATCAAAACCCTGCAAGCCATTGCCGACGCAAATGTGGTGGTGCTGGTGCTGGATGCGCAGGCGGAAATTTCCGAGCAGGACGCACATATCGCTGGTTACATTCTGGAAGAAGGTCGCGCGCTGGTGGTGGCGGTCAACAAGTGGGACGGGCTGGATGAATATGCACGCAGCAATATCAAACGCGACATCGAGCGCAAAATGCAGTTTCTGTCCTTTGCGCGTTTTCACTATATTTCTGCGCTCAAGGCGCAGGGGCTGAATCCGCTGCTGAAAGACGTTGACGCCGCCTATGCTGCTGCCATGGCCAAACTGTCCACGCCCAAGCTCACGCGCGTACTGCTGGCAGCGACCGAACAGCATGCGCCGCCCAAGTCCGGCCTGTTCAGGCCGAAGCTGAAATTTGCCCACCAGGGTGGCAGAAACCCGCCCATCGTCATCATTCATGGCAATGCTGTGGGCAACGTTCACCGCGACTACCAACGTTACCTGGAAAACACCTTTCGCAAGGCCTTCGAATTACAGGGCACACCACTGCGCATCGAGTTCAGGGATGGCGGCAATCCGTACGAAGGCCGCAAGGCAAAACCGCTGACCGAGCGCGAAACCAACCGGCTGCGGCGTGAAAAACGCTTCCGCCGTCGCAAATTCGGCGCAGACACCAAGGGCACATCGAGCTAAGGAAACGCTGATTTAATCGGCGGTTCCCTAAATAAAGTCTTTTGAGGCGCGCATAAGCAGATTCAAGCACGCAAGCCGTTCCGCCTCGTTATCCTCTGTTTTCCCATCCGAGAGCAGAGTGTCATGAGCGAACAAGAAATCCGTGAAATTCGACTGAATCCCATCGTGCCAACCGAGTCGGTGCTGGTTGCCACTGCGCGCTCCATGCGCCCAAAGAAAGCCGAAGATCTGGCGCCGCGCGATACCCGCAAGCATGTGGAAACCTGTCCGTTCTGTCGCGGCAACGAGGCGAAAACTCCGCCGGAACTGTTCAGGATGGATGCCGAAGACGGCAACTGGGCGGTGCGGCTGGTGCCCAACCTGTACCCGGTGCTGGGAGACGAACGCGAGAACGCCAATTTCACCTTTGGCCTGCAACAGACCATTGATGGCTATGGTCGGCATGAAGTGTTCGTCGATCATCCCGAACACGGCGCCGCCGTCCACGAAATGAGCGAGGCGCATTTGCAGCAGGTGTTTCGCGCCTATCAAATGCGCATGGCGCAATTGTACGAGTCCGACCCGCGCCTGAAATATGTGCTGGTGTTCAAGAACTTTGGTCCAGCAGCGGGTGCGTCGATTCCGCATACCCACAGCCAGATCATCGCCATGCCAGTGGTGCCAGCCAATGTGGAGGCCGAAGTGCAGAACAGCGCGGAGTATTACCGCAAGCACCATCGTTGCATTTTCTGCGCGCTGGTGGACGAGGCCTTGACCTTCGAGGCCACCATCTATGATCGTGCTTCGGGCGAAATCCGCCGCAAGATCGACGTCGGCCAGTATGTCATCGAACGCACCAAACACTTTATCGCCATCAAACCCTTTGCCAGCCGCTTCGAGTGGGAGGTGCACATCCTGCCGTTGGTGCATGGCGCGGAATTTCTCGACATGCCCGCCGACTGGCTGCCGGATCTGGCGCGCATCATGCGGCGTACCATGGCCAGGCTGGACGCCGTGATTGGCGGCGCACAGTACAACTATTTCTTGCATTCGGTTCCGCATGGCGGCGCAGAAAAAGACCATGCCGCCAGTTACCATTGGCATCTGGAAATCTGTCCAAGAACCTCCATTCCTACCGGGTTTGAGCTGGGCTCCGGGCTGTTCGTCAACACCATCAGCCCCGAGGGCGCCGCCAGGCGCTTGCGCGAGGTTGAGTTGGCTGATTGATTACCCGTGCCTGTTTACGGGAAAACCAGCTCAAGCAGGGTCGTTATTCATCCAGTTATTGGTTCGAAACGAATGTACTTGGAGCGATAACAAGAATAAGCTGCAATCGAGTTGTCTCGGCTATGATGGAAAAAGATGCCGTTTTGTGTTCCGATATTTCTGATTCACGACACTAGGTGGCGGGTTGTTGTGCATGGCCGCGCGCCTGCCTGACAATAGGCGCTAACTGGATACCGTTGATGATGGAAGAACCCACCGACCCGCTGGCAAACGGCTCTGCGAAAGCAGGGGTGGAAAGCCTGCGCTCGGAAAAGCTTTACGCCTTGTGGAATCTTGCCACTCAACATCAGTTGGGCGATGAAGGACGCATCCAGGCAATTCTGGCCGAATCCTGCAAGGTGCTTGGGGTTGAGATTGCGCTGGTTGGGGAAGTCATTGACGGTCAGTATTTCATCCGTTATGCCCACGACAGTCAGAGCCGGTTTGTGTCCAACATGGAGTTGCCGCTTGCGGCGACGCCATGCCAATGTGTAGTGGAACGCGGAGCCTCGGTTTTCCTGCCGGACTTGACCGGCGATCCGGTGCTGGCAAGTTTGCCAGTCGTATCGCAATTGAATTTGCAGGTTTATTGCGGCACGCCGATCTGGGTGGATGGGCAGTTGTGGGGCGTGTTGGCGTTCACCGGAGGAAATCAGCTTGGCGAGGCGCACGCGCAGGATAATCTGGCGTTTGTCGAGCTGGTTGCAAACTGGGTTGCCCTGCTTCAGACACAGGCGTTTCAGCGAGCCAAACTGGAAAACCTGGTACTCACGGATGACCTGACCAGCCTGCCAAACCGGCGAGCCGCAAGAGCCAGATTGAATGAAGAAATCAGCCGTGCCAGAGAGAACAAGCAAGGTTTTGTTCTGGCGCTGGTTGATCTTGACTATTTCAAGCTCGTCAATGATCGTTACGGGCACGGCATAGGCGATGAAGTGCTGACCAGTTTTGCCCGGCGGTTTACCCAGCATTTGCGCGCGCAAGATTGGGTGGCGCGCTGGGGCGGTGAAGAATTTCTGGTGTGTTTGCACACCATTGACCTGAAACAGGCGCAAGCCATTTTTGAGCGGCTGCGCGAGGTCATGCGTCAGCAGCCCTTTGTAACGGCGGCTGGCGAAATCAAGCTCACCATGAGTGTGGGGCTCTGCGTGTTCGACCAGGAAACCGACACCAGGGATTCGATCCTGGCCAATCTGGATAACATCATGTATGAGGCCAAGTTCACCGGCCGTGACAAGATTACGTCCGATAAAAGAAGCCTGGGCATGCTGCAAACCGCCAACCTTTTGCATGAGGCATCGAGCGAAAAACGCATTCTGGTGGCCTACCAGCCCATTGTGGATTTGACCAGCCGCCAGATCGTTGCGGATGAATCGCTGGCGCGGCTGCAAACCCCGCAGGGTGAAATCCTCAGCGCCTCCAGCTTTATCGATGCCGCCGAGGGTCTGAGTCTGATGGCCGGAATCGACAGCATCGTTGCCGATATCACCATGAAACGCTGCGCGCAGAGTCTGTCGGCGGGCAAAGCCAGTCCTGGCTTCGCGCACTTTATCAATCTGTCGCCGCAGTTTCTGGCTAGACGCGATCTGGTGGAAACACTGCTGCTGAATGCACAAGGGCATTGCAATTCCTGTGGCATCGAGATGGGACCGGTAAAACCGCTGGTGTTTGAAATTACCGAGCGCCAGGCCATACGCAACCTGGACTTGCTTGAGCAAGATCTCAAGTATTTGCTCGACTTTGGCTTCAGGCTGGCGTTGGACGATTTTGGCAGCGGGTATTCGTCGTTTCTTTACCTGTCGCGCCTGCCCATCAGCTTCCTCAAGATCGAGGGCTGGATGATCCAGAACATGCAGCGCAACTCCAAAGTCATGGAGCTGGTCAAGTCGATGGTCAGTTTTGCGTATAACGAGGGTATTACCACGATTGCCGAGCATGTGGAAAACGAGGAAACCGCGCTGCTGCTTCAGGAAATAGGCGTGGACTGGGCGCAGGGGTATTACTTTGGGCGACCCGTATTGCTAACTTGAACTACTGCTTTTGCATCTATGCATTAGAATGAAAAAAACTGCGGGCGAAACTTGAAAATATTGACCACAGCCCAATAACACAACAAGACTCAACAAGGAGAGCCAAAATGGCCGGCAAACCACAGCTTCTGCAAGACCCTTTCTTGAATGCATTGCGCCGCGAACATGTGCCGGTGTCTATCTATCTGGTCAATGGCATCAAGTTGCAGGGGCAGGTGGAAGCGTTTGACCAATATGTGGTGTTGTTGAAAAATGCCGTTACGCAAATGGTTTACAAACATGCTATTTCCACCGTGGTTCCAGCGCGTGCCGTAAATTGGCATGGCGGTGAAGATGCGCAGGAATAAGGGCAGGTATAAGCCCGGGAATGAGTCCAGCGTTGCCAGCTTCTTCCTGAAGCACAAGGCTGTTTGTCGTCATGTTTGAGCGCCACGCCGGTGGTGAACGTGCTCTGCTTGTTTCCCTGGATTTTGATGCCACAGACTACGCCGAAAGCTCCGAGGAATTTCAGCGTCTGGCCGAGTCTGCCGGTCTGCAAGTACTTGGTCTGATCCAGGGACGCCGAAACAAACCCGACCCGCGTTACTTTGCCGGTAGCGGCAAGGCAGAGGAGATTGCCGCCGCCGTCGCAGCCAGCGATGCGGAAGTTGTCCTGTTTAACCACGAGCTTTCCCCGGCTCAGGAGCGCAACCTGGAGCGCCTCTTGCAGTGCCGGGTGGTGGATCGCGTCGCCCTCATTCTGGATATTTTTGCCAGCCGCGCACAAAGTGCCGAGGGTAAATTGCAAGTGGAGCTGGCGCAGTTGCAGCACCTTTCCACCCGGCTGGTGAGGGGCTGGACCCACCTGGAGCGGCAAAAAGGCGGTATCGGCCTGCGCGGGCCCGGCGAAACACAGCTCGAAACCGACCGGCGATTGTTGGGCGAGCGCGTCAAGCTGCTGAAAACCCGTCTGGAAAAACTGACGCGCCAGCGCGAAACCCAGCGTCGTGCGCGCGTGCGTAACCGGGTCAAGACCATCGCCCTGGTGGGCTATACCAACGCCGGCAAATCCACCTTGTTCAATGCCTTGACCCGGGCCGGGGCATATGTGGCCGACCAGCTATTTGCCACGCTCGATACCACCAGTCGCAAACTGTATTTGCCGGGTGCCGGTGAAGTTATCCTGTCCGACACGGTAGGCTTCATCAGTCAGTTGCCGCACAGCCTGGTGGCAGCGTTTCGCGCCACCCTGGAGGCAACGGCAGAGGCCGATCTGTTGTTGCATGTGGTTGATAGCGCCAGCCCAAATCGCGATTTGCAAATGCTTGAGGTCAACAAGGTGCTGGCGGAAATCGGCGCGTCCGGAGTGCCGCAGTTGCTGGTGCTGAACAAGGCGGATCTGACCGGGTATGCACCGGAAATCGTGCGGGGTAAATATGGTAAACTGCAAACGGTTAGAGTTTCTGCAAGCAGCGGCGCAGGGTTGGCTTTGTTGCGGCAGGCACTGGCAGAAATGCTGACGGGTGCAAGTGCCGGAAATGCAGCGGAACCTGCAGCAGGTGATGGTGTCAGTATGGTCGACCAAATGCCAGCCAGATGATGCTGGCAATGCTGCAAGTAGTCATTGAATACTCAAGAAATCCAATTCTCATCAATCCAAACGACAGTAAGACAGACATGGCCTGGAACGATCCCCAGTGGGGAAACAAAAGCTCGGGTAGCAAGCCAAACGGCGATCAGCCCGGCGGTGGCGGTTATGGAAACGGGCCGCCCGATCTTGATGAACTGTGGAAACGCCTCAACCAGCGGTTGAGCGGCATGTTTGGCGGTCGAACTGGCGGCGGCAACACATCCGGCGGACAGCCTGGATTTGGCGGCGGGAATCCACGCAGACTGGGCGGTATGCTGGCGGGGCTTGCAGGATTGATCTGGCTGGCAACCGGTTTTTACATCGTGGATGAAGGCAGCATCGGTGTGGTGCAGCGATTTGGCAAATATGTCGAATCCAGCGGCCCTGGCGCCCACTGGCGTATGCCCTGGCCGATCGAATCCAGCCGCGTGGTCAACGTGCAGGGCGTGCGCACGATTGAAGTGGGCTATCGTGGAAAATCAAAAAATCCGGACGAGGCGTTGATGTTGACCGATGACGAGAATATCGTCGATCTGCAATTTGCCGTGCAATACAACCTCAAGAGCGCACAGGAGTTTTTGTTCGTGAATCGTTTCGAGAGCATCGAAGACGGTGAGGATGTGGTGCGTCAAGTGGCTGAGACGGCCATGCGCGAGGTAGTAGGTAAAAACAAGATGGATTATGTCCTTAGTAGCGGTCGTTCGGACGTGGCGGCCAAGGTCAAGAAACTAATGCAGGAAATACTTGACCGCTACAAGACCGGTATCAACATCAGCAAGGTCAATATGCAGAATGTGCAGGCGCCAGAACAGGTTCTGGCGGCGTTTGAGGATGTACAGAAAGCCAAGCAGGATCAGGATCGCGTGAAGAACGAAGCGCAGGCATATTCGAATGACGTGGTGCCGCGAGCGCGCGGTGAAGCGGCCAGATTGTTGCAGGAAGCCGAAGGTTACAAACAGCAGGTGATTGCCAATGCCCAGGGTGATGCTGCACGCTTTAGCCAGTTGCTGATTGAATATCAGAAAGCGCCAGCGGTCACGCGTCAACGCATGTATCTTGACACCATGCAGCAAGTCATGAACAACAGCACCAAGGTGGTGGTGGATCAAAAAGGCAACGGCAGCTTGTTATATCTGCCGCTGGACAAACTGCAACAGATTGCCAGCCAGCCCAATGCGGCCGTTCCCGAGGCGTTGCGACAACCGGCGGCGGCAGCGCCCGCCACCGGCCCCACGCCGCTGAGCAGTGGACGAGAATTGTTGCGTGAGCGTGGAGAGCGGCCATGAATAATGTCGGAACCTATGTCATTGCCGCCCTGGCGGGATTGCTGTTGATCAACTCGGTTTTCTTCACCGTCGATCAGCGGGAGGTTGCGCTTGTGCGGCAATTTGGTGAAGTGGTTGCCGTTCATACCGAGCCGGGTTTGAAAGCTAAATTACCGGTGATTCAGAACGCGCTGTTGTTTGATCGGCGCATTTTGACGACCGATTCCAAGCAGGCGGAAAGTTTTCTGACCGCAGAAAAGAAAAACGTATTGGTGGATTCATTCATCAAGTGGCGTGTTGTGGATGCGCGTCAATTCTATGTGTCGGTGAGTGCAAACGAGACGCTCGCCGCGACGCGTTTGCAGCAAACCGTCAATGATGGTCTGCGTGATGAATTCGGCAAGCGCACCGTGCACGAGGTGGTGTCTGGTGAGCGCGGCAAGATCATGCGGCTGATCCAGCAGAAGGCCGACCAGGAAGCACGCAAGATTGGCGTGCAGGTTGTGGATGTGCGTCTCAAGCGTGTGGATCTCTCCAGCGATGTGAGCGAATCCGTCTATCGCCGTATGGAAGCCGAACGTAAGCGCGATGCCAACGATGCGCGTGCCACAGGTGCTGCTGAAGCAGAGAAGATCCGCGCCGATGCCGATAAGCAAAAAGCCATTATCGTGGCCGAAGCCTACCGGGAAGCCGAACGTGTCAAGGGTGAGGGCGATGCCAAAGCCGCCGCAATTTACTCGGCGGCTTATGGAAAAAATGCAGAGTTTTATGCTTTTTATCGATCCATGCAGGCTTACCGTGAAAGTTTTAAAAGCAAGAGCGATATCATGGTGCTGGATCCCAGTTCGGATTTCTTCAAGTACATGAAAAATCCCCGTGCTGGCAGCGGTCGCTGACCAGGCAGCCAATGGGTATGACAGAACTAACTTTGGCTCTTGGGCTGCTGCTGGTGATGGAAGGTTTATTGCCGTTTGCCGCGCCTGCCATGTGGCGCGAAACCTTCCGTCGTGCAGTTGAATTGCGCGATGGTCAATTGCGCTTTGTAGGCGCCATTTCCATGCTGGTCGGCCTTGCACTCATCCTGCTGACAAAATAACAATCATTTGCCGAGTTCTCATGCGTGCCTGGCTGCTCCCCGAAAACATTGAAGACGTATTGCCGCCCAAAGCCTGGAAGCTGGAAGAAGTGCGACGCACCATGCTCGACCTGTTCCGTGCGCGCGGCTTTGAGCTGGTGGTGCCGCCACTGATCGAATACGTTGATTCACTGTTGACGGGGACAGGCAGCGATCTGGATCTCAAAACGTTCAAGCTGGTTGATCAACTTACCGGACGCATGATGGGCGTGCGCGCCGATATGACCCCGCAAGTGGCGCGCATTGACGTGCACCTGCTTGGCCACAATGCCGTCAATAAGCTCTGCTATGCAGGTAGCGTGTTGCACGCTGTGCCGGACGGGGTGTATCACTCGCGTGAGCCGATGCAACTGGGTGCCGAGATTTACGGCGTACCGGCTGTTGAGGCCGATCTGGAAATTCTTGCGTTGATGCTGGATGCGCTGCAAGCCGCCAGCTTGCAAAACCTGCAACTGGATATCGGCCATGTGGGGATTTTTCGTGCCTTGGCTGAGGCCGCCAATTTATCCAAAGAGCAGGAAGAGAATCTGTTCGTGGCCTTGCAGAACAAGTCAGGTGCGGATGTCCAGGCCCTGTGCGCCAATGTTGATCCTGCCATTTCGCAAGCCATGCTGGCGCTGACGCAGCTGTATGGCGATGCCGAAGTATTGCAAACCGCTCGCAACTTGCTGCCCCAGCTTCCGCAAATTCGCTCTGCACTGGATACGCTTGCACTGCTGGCTGAGCGCCTGCCAGGCAAAGGGGTGAAGCTGGCTTTTGATCTGGCTGAGTTGCGCGGTTATGGGTACCACAGCGGCATGGTGTTTGCTGCATATAGTCAGGGACGTAATCGCGCCATTGCGCTTGGCGGACGCTATGATGAAGTTGGTAAAGTCTTTGGACGGGCGCGTCCTGCCACTGGATTCAGTCTGGATTTGCGCGAACTGGTAGAAATCATCTCCGCATAACCAGTGGATCAATAATTACTTTCAGGGAGTCACATAACATGGCCAAGAATGTCGTTGTCATCGGAACCCAGTGGGGGGATGAGGGCAAGGGGAAAATTGTTGACTGGCTGACCGACCGCGCCCAAGGCGTGGTGCGTTTTCAGGGCGGCCACAATGCTGGCCACACGCTGGTGGTGAATGGCAAGAAGACCGTACTTCACCTGATTCCATCGGGGATACTGCGTGACAATGTCACTTGCTACATCGGCAATGGTGTGGTGCTGGCGCCTGATGCGCTGCTTGAAGAAATGGACATGCTGGCGGCAGCGGGAGTTGAGGTGACGGGGCGCCTGAAAATTTCCGAAGCTACCCCGCTGATCCTGCCCCATCATGTGGCGCTGGACAAGGCGCGCGAGATCGCCAAGGGCGCAGGCAAGATTGGCACCACCGGACGCGGCATTGGTCCGGCTTATGAAGATAAGGTCGCGCGCCGTGCGCTGCGTGTGCAGGATCTGTTCCACCGCGAGCGCTTTGCCGCCAAACTGGGCGAGGTGCTGGATCACCACAACTTCATGTTGAAAAATTTCTACAAGGCCGACATCGTCGATTTCAATAAATCGCTGGATGACGCCATGCGCATGGCCGAGCGCATCAAGCCGCTGGTGGCCGACGTGCCGCGCGCGCTGTATGACGCCAACAGAAACGGCGACAACCTGCTGTTTGAGGGCGCGCAAGGTACCTTGCTGGATATTGACCACGGTACTTATCCTTTCGTTACCTCGTCCAACTGCACGGCTGGCGGCGCATCCACCGGCACTGGCATGGGGCCGTCTTCCATGCATTATGTGTTGGGCATTACCAAGGCTTACACCACGCGCGTTGGTTCCGGTCCGTTTCCCACCGAGTTGTTTGACGATGTGGGCAAATACCTGGGCGAGAAAGGCCACGAGTTTGGCGCAACCACCGGTCGTGCACGCCGTTGCGGCTGGTTTGACGCCGCCGCGCTCAAACGCTCGATCCAGATCAATGGCATTTCCGGCCTTTGCGTGACCAAACTGGATGTGCTGGATGGCCTGGAAAGTCTGCGCATCTGTGTCGGCTACAACATCAACGGCGTGAAGAGCGACATTCTGCCTGTTGGCGCGGAAACCCTGGCCAATTGCGAGCCAATCTATGAAGAGCTGCCAGGCTGGACAGATTCCACCGTTGGCGTCAAAACCATCGAAGGTCTGCCTGCCAATGCGCATGCCTACCTCAACCGCATGGAGCAGCTTTGCGAAGTGCCTATCGACATTATTTCCACTGGTCCTGATCGTGAGGAAACCATCGTCAAACGTCATCCGTTCGAGTGAATGATGCCGATGTGAATGCCGTGTGTTGCGATAAAAAACCGGGTTTGTCCCGGCTTTTTTATCGCCGTGCTGGTTGATGAAATAAAAAAACCGGGCGTGCGCCCGGCTTTTTTTGGTCAGTCTCCTGCCGCGATCAGTTTTCGATATCGCACTTGTTGGACCTGCCGCCCAGGATTGGCAGCACGCCACCGCACTCGATCAATTCTTCCGGCAGCTTGTAGAACCACATCTGGTACATCGAAGTGACCCACTGAATGGCGAAGGAAACGCCCATCAGCGCGCCGCTGATGATGACCATCCAGGCGAACCCGGGCCATATCTTGGTGAGATACCAGGAGCCGATGTCCATCAGAATGGTCAGGAACGGCACTACGATGACCACGCATTTCAGCCACAGCGGGCGCATGTAGGCGTGGGCAAAGATCGAACTGACAATGAAGAATATGAAAGTGATACCAAACAGATGAATGTGGGACACGCGCACCAAGGTGCCGATGCTCATGCCTTCATCCTTAGCGATCAGCTTGTTCACATCCTCAAAACTGGTCAGCTTCGGCTGGTGCGGGTTGGAGCCGTCATGGCAGGCAATACAGCGCGTATCCATGATTGACTTTACCCGGGCATCGTAGCCTTCCTGGGCGGCGCCGTCATGCACCCACTTAAGTATTTCCATGCGTTCATCAGCGGGCAACATGCCCTGCATCGAGCCGTTGAGGGCGGCTTCGAGACGTGTGCCGCCCTCCTTGCCGCTATATGCAATACGCAGGTCGGTGGCGGACAGGCCGGGGTGGCCGTCGCGCCCTGAGTGCACGGTAAACACCTGAATCATCGCGAATAGATAGCCCGTGCCCAGCACGAGTAGCGTCATGGTGAACACCATGCGCATGGACATTGGCAAAAAGCCGAAATGGAGAAAACGATTGCTGCTCATACCGGGTATTCTCAAGTAGTTAAAGGATTATTGCTCTTTCGCGCCCTGGTCGATCCAGGCCTTGATCTTGTTGACGGCATCTTCTGACAATGGGGCGCGGTCATGCGGCATGTGCAAAGAGGGGTCGGCTTTGCCTGTTATCAAACGGTACAGGGTGCTATTGATCGCTTGTCCGGGGATCACCACCGGGCCGTATTTGGTGCCGCGCATGGTTGCAGCATAGGAATCCAGCAGCAGGCCGGATATTTCAGTGCCCTTGCCGCCTTGCTTGTGACATTCCACGCAATGCTGATCAAGTATGGGCTTGATGTCGGTAGCGTAGGTCAGCGGCTTGGGCGCTTGCTGGCTACAGCCGCCCAGCATGATTGTCATACCAGCAAGTGACAGTGCGAGGATGGAAGGCGCAACGCGATTCAGGTTCATACGGTTTTCCTCTGAAGATTGATGTGGGCGAAGGGTTTGATGCGGACAAATTGATGTGGACGAGGTAATTCAGAGTGAAAATCATTGATTGCTAATATACAAAACAAATAAAAGATTTGCTAGTCTTTTTTTTAATGTTTTTTTTAATGCACGAGATTACGCAGCTTATGACCCTGTAGAAACAAAGCAACAAATAGGTGGGGTAATGACCAGGATAATCCATTCAGGCGATCCTGAATGGCTTTGCGCGAGATCTTCCGGTGGTTTACGGCATCTTGCCGCTCCCGTTTCACGTCAGGAGGCGGTTATGGGCTAGGCGCAGGATGCACAAATCTGCCCGCGTCTTGATTTGCTGTCATCCTGAGTGAAATATCCCGGCTAGCTTGGTGGCAGGGCGTGTCATAATGCGGCCAGAAAACGAAAAAACGCCACATCTTGCGATGTGGCGTGATCTGATTCTGGTGCCCAGAAGAGGACTCGAACCTCCACGGTTTTACCCGCTAGTACCTGAAACTAGTGCGTCTACCAATTCCGCCATCTGGGCGCGGAAGCCGCGTATTTTAAGGAAAGCTTTTAAATTGTCAACGAAGAAATCCGGCCGCGGTCGCGGCAAGGAATCAAAACTCAAGGGCTTGCGTGCCCAGGATCCTTATCTGGAGCGGGAAATGGCCAAATACGGCCAGCCGCTTCCCTCGCGTGAATTTATTCAGCAGGTGTTGGAAAACGAAGGCAAACCCATGTCGTTTGGGGCGATTGCCGGGTTGTTGGGCATCAAGGAAGACGAACTGATCCTGTTCCAGCGTCGGCTTGGCGCCATGGCGCGTGATGGTCAGCTGATGCAAAACCGCCGCGATGAATGGTGTTTGCCGAGCAAGCTGGATCTGGTGCGCGGGCGCATCGAAGGCCATGCGGATGGATTTGGTTTTGTTGTGCCCGACGAAGGCGGCGAGGATATTTTCCTGTCGCCCAAGGAAATGCACCAGGTTCTGCATGGCGATAAGGTATTGGCGCGGATTGCCGGTACCGATCGGCGCGGCAGAGCAGAAGGCAAGATCGTCGAAGTGCTTGAACGCGGCCTGAAAAAGGTGGTGGGGCGTTATTACCAGGAACAGGGTGTGGGGTTTCTGGTGGCGGAGAACCGTCGCATCAATCAGGACATTTTGATCCCGCGCGAGCACGCTGCCAACGCGCAACACGGCCAGGTTGTCACTGCCGAAATCATCAGCTGGCCTAGCAAACATACCGAAGCAGTTGGCAAGATTGTCGAAGTGCTGGGAGACTTTACCGGCCCAGGCATGGAAATCGAAATTGCGTTACGCAAACACGATCTGCCGCATGTTTTCCCGCCCGAGGTTGAAGCGCAGGCCAAGAAATTGCCGAAAAAAGTCTTGAAAAAAGACTGGGCAGGCCGCGAAGATCTGACGCAGATGCCGCTGGTGACGATCGACGGTGAAACGGCCAGGGATTTTGACGACGCGGTGTATTGTGAAAAGAAAGGCCGTGGCTGGCGCCTGGTGGTGGCGATTGCAGACGTTTCCCATTATGTTAAGCCGGGTGAGGCACTGGATGCTGAAGGCTACGCGCGCGGCAACTCAGTCTATTTCCCGCGCCGCGTCATTCCCATGCTGCCGGAAGCCCTGTCCAATGGCCTGTGCTCGCTCAATCCGCAGGTAGAGCGTCTGTGCATGGTGTGCGATGTCAATATCAGCGCCAAGGGCGAGTTGAAGGACTATCGTTTTTATCCCGCCGTGATGTTCTCGCACGCGCGGCTGACTTACGAACAGGTGTGGGGCTGGCTGTCAGGCGAAGAAAAACCCGGCAAGGAACATAAAGCCTTGTTGCCGCATTTGCAGAATCTGGAAAAGCTGTTCCACCTGCTACTGAAAAACCGTCGGCAGCGTGGCGCAATTGATTTTGAGAGTGTGGAAACCCGCATGTATTTTGATGACAGCGGCAAGATTACCCATATCGCGCCGGTGCAGCGCAACGACGCGCACAAGCTGATTGAAGAATGCATGTTGGCGGCCAACACCTGTGCAGCCGATTTTCTTTTGCAGCAGAAAATGCCCGGTCTGTATCGCATTCACGAAGGCCCCACGCCCGAGAAGCTGACTGCACTGCGCAGCTTTATGGCCGAATTTGGCTTGCAACTGGGCGGTGGCGACGAACCGCACGCCAAGGACTACGGCGCTTTGCTGGAACAAATCAAATCGCGTCCGGATGCCAGCCTGCTGCAAACGGTGATGCTGCGCTCGCTCAAACAGGCCATGTACAGCCCGGATAATGCCGGCCATTTTGGCCTCGCCTACGACCACTATACCCATTTCACTTCGCCCATCCGCCGCTATCCTGATTTGTTGGTGCATCGCGCCATCAAAGCGGCATTGAAAAAAGAGTCACCCGCCAAACAGGCGCTGGCCGAAATCGGTATGCATTGTTCGGCCACCGAGCGCCGCGCCGATGAGGCTGGCCGGGATGTAGAAGCCTGGCTCAAAACTTACTATATGCGCGACCACATTGGCAACGTGTACACGGGCACCGTGTCAGCCACCACCAGTTTTGGTATTTTCGTTACACTGGATGAAGTCTTTGTTGAAGGGCTGGTGCATGTCACCGAGCTGGGACAGGACTATTTTCATTACGACCAGTCCAAACACTGGATTATCGGTGAGCGTACCGGCAAGCGTTTCCGTCTGGGCGACCGCGTGACAGTCAAAGTGGTGCGCGCAGATATTGAAACCAGCAAGATCGACTTCACGTTGGTGGAGGCAGCCCCCGCAGCGGTAGAAGAAGACAGCAAGCCAGGCAAGCCAGCTGGAAAAAAGCAGGCAGTGAGCAAAAAAGCAGTGAACAAGAAAGCCGCAAAATGAAAGAACGCCTGATTTACGGATTCCATGCCATCAAGGCACGCGTGCGTGCTGCGCCAAATTCAGTCAAGGAAGTCTGGGTGGACGAAGGGCGTCAGGATGCGCGCATGCGTGATCTGCTGGCGGCATTGTCAAGCGCCGGTTTGGCGCCGCGCATGGCGGATGCGGACAGACTGAATAAAATGGTGGGCGGCGCCCGCCACCAGGGCGTTGTGGCCAGTGTCGAACCGGTCGCCATGGCGCGCACGCTGGATGAAGTTGTGGAAGGGATCAACGGTGCGCCATTGATTGTGGTGCTGGATGGGGTGACAGACCCGCACAATCTGGGCGCGGTGCTGCGGTCGGCGGATGCGTTTGGCGCACACGCCGTGATTGCCCCCAAAGACAAGGCGGTGGGGCTGAACGCCACGGTAGAGAAAGTAGCCAGCGGCGCAGCGGAAACAGTGCCATATCTGATGGTGACCAATCTCGCGCGCAGCCTGGATGAGCTCAAAGAGCACCACATCTGGACGGTGGCCATGGATGCCGATGCGCCCAAAACGCTGGACAAGATTGACGTGAAAACCGGCGTGGCCTGGGTGCTGGGAGCCGAAGGCGCGGGGCTGAGACAACTGACCCGGAAAACTTGCGACGAGGCAGCTAGAATTCCCATAGGCGGCTCGGTTGAAAGCCTTAATGTTTCAGTGTCGGCGGCGATATGCCTGTATGAAACCGCCCGCCAGCGGGCATGAGCTGCATGTAAAAAAATTTAGACGGAGGCGATATGAACGCATATGACGCCCGCGATATATTGATGGCCTCTGAGGAAATCGTGGATGCTCGCACCGTGCAGGCCAGTCTGGATCGACTGGGTGATGAAATCAGCGCGGTACTGCATGATCGTTTTCCGCTGGTGTTGCCGGTGATGGGCGGTGCTACAGTATTTGCGGGGCAGTTGCTGACGCGTTTGAATTTTCCGATGGAATTTGATTACCTGCACGTCACCCGCTACCGTGGCAAAACCCAGGGTGGCGCCATCGAATGGCGCGTGCTGCCGGGGCAGTCTGTCGCGGGGCGCACCGTGCTGGTGCTGGATGACATCCTTGATGAAGGCGAGACGCTCCATGCCATTCATGGGAAATTGCATGAAATGGGCGCCGGACGGGTCTATACCGCCGTACTGGCGGACAAGCAAATTGCGCGTAAAAAGCCCATTACTGCCGATTTTGTCGGCCTGCATGTACCCGATCGCTTTGTCTTCGGCTTTGGTATGGATGCCTATGGCCTGTGGCGTAATCTGCCCGAAATACGGGCGCTGAAGGCCGAATAGCCTGATTGCGCCCCAATCAATCAGGAGTTTGAATGCTAGGTATTATTGGCGGCACCGGCCTGACAAAGCTGGCCAACCTTGAAATTACCCATCGCCAGGTAGCGCGTACACCCTATGGCGAGCCCTCTGGCGCGTTGATATTCGGCAAGTTGTGTGGCGAAGAAATCATTTTTCTGGCGCGTCATGGTTATGGCCATACCATCCCCCCGCACGAGGTTAACTATCGCGCCAACCTGTGGGCGATGAAGGAACACGGCGTGCAGCGTGTCGTGTCTGTCGCCACCGTTGGCGGCATCCATCCGGAGCTGGCGGCAGGCACCCTGGTGGTGCCGGACCAGATCATTGATTACACCTGGGGGCGCGCGCACACCTTCAGTATTTCGGGCGACAAACCTGTCACCCATCTGGACTTTACCCAGCCATACTGCGATGCCATGCGGCGCGATATCCTGCGTGCCGCCGCGCAGCAACAAGTCGGCATCCGCGACGGCGGCGTCTATGCCGTTGCCCAGGGGCCGCGTCTGGAAACCGCCGCCGAAATCAATCGCATGGAGCGGGATGGCGCCGACATGGTGGGGATGACTGGAATGCCCGAAGCCTACCTCGCGCGCGAAATCGAAATCTGCTACGCGGCAATCGGCGTGGTGGTCAATGACGCGGCGGGGCGGGGCGCCTCTCGTAGCGGCATCCGCGAGGAGGACATCCTGCGTGGCCTGGATGATTTGATGGGTCGTGTGCGCACGGTGCTGGAAGAACTGGTCGTGCTCGAAAGCCCGAACGCTTGCCCGATTTGAGATATGTTGAGGTGCTGAACCAGCCCTGATGCATTTCCCGTCTGGGCAATCAGCAAAAAGACTCTCCTGACAGAACGGTTTGCAACCCGGCAACACTCAAGCCCGGCGCATTCCCGCCGATAACCTGACTATCGCACTACCCGTGCTGCCCAGTAACCGAGCCAGTCAGGAAACTTTTACATGCCCCAACCCCATCACCGCTCTGGCACAGTTGATCCGGGTCGCATGGAGCAATCGGCGCTGTTGTTGATGGCGGTGAGCCAGCATTGGGGTGAGTCCGATCATGCGCATCGTCTGCAAGCGGCACTGGATGCCAGCAGAAGCGTCTGGAGCGACATGCAGGCGACGCTTTCCAGCGATGCGGGCGTGCCCAGCGAGATACGCAATAACCTGTTGATCGTGAGTGTGTATGCCGAAGGCAAACTGGATGAAATTGCACGCTCACCCAGTCAGGACAAGTTGGCCTCCCTGATTGAATTGACGCGCAACTTGGCACTTAGTCTGAAGGAATGGCGGTCGACATCCTGATGCTGGTTGAGCGGTATGATGAAAACGGAAAGCCGGATACAAAAAACATCAAGGCGGAGAATATGCAAAGACACAAAACCATGACAGGTGCGGGCAAACCGCGTGCAGTGGATGGTATATCGCGTACCCCCGCCGTCAAGCCGCAGCGCAACCGCGCCAAACCAGAAGCCCCCAAGGCAGGCAAGCCGGAAACCGATGAGGCCGACTCCAAGAAAACTGTGGTGCCGCGCCGCGCGCCCACGCGCGGAAAATACATCGACGAATACGCCGGCCCGGCTGCGTGAAAGCTGGTTGATAATTACCTCGGGTGAGCCTTTAGCCACCCAGCACGGCGAGCAGACACTGTTCCAGCGCCTGACGGTTTTTTGTGTTTTCCAGCGCCGCGCCCTGCAATAAAAAACGGTCTTCCACGCGTTCGCCCAAGGTATGGATCTTGGCGCTGTATAGAGTCACATTGTGTGCCTGAAACACCCCGGCAATATCATGCAGCAGTCCGACACGGTCGCCGCAGGTAATGGAGAGGACATGAAAGCGTCCTTGTTCGTCTGTGCGCATTTCTATTTCCGGGCGGATCGGGAAATGCCGCAGCCGCCGCGAAAGCCGTCCCGCAGGCACCGATTCTGGCGGAATGTCAGGGTTGAGCGTGCGGCTTAGTTCATGTTCGATGAATTGCAGAAAATCGCGGTAATGCACTTCGCGCTGGCCATCGTCAAGCACCTGGAAACTATCCAGGGCGAAACCATGCTGGGTGGTATGAACACGCGCCTCGACCACAGTGAACTGGTTGCGCGCAAAAAAGCCGCATACACGGGTAAACAGATCCGGCATGTCCGGGCAATACACTAAAACCTGAATACCCTCTCCCGCGGGGGATAAGCGGGCGCGTACTACGATCGTCGCGCTGCCGGTTTTTTGCCAGAGCATACGCGCGTGCCAGGCGATTTCGTCAATATCAAAGCGCAAGAAATAACTGTCTTCCAGCTGCTTCCAGAACGCATCGGCAGCGCCAGGCTCGATGCCGTATAGCGCCAGTTTTGCCCTGGCTTCAGCCAGTTTTTCTGGCAGTCCTGCCGCAGATTGGCCTGTCAGATGGATACGCGTGGCGTGATAGAGATTCTCCAGCAGCTTGCCTTTCCAGGCATTCCAGACCTTGGGGCTGGTGCCGCGTATGTCGGCTACGGTCAGCATGTAAAGTGCATCCAGACGGGACATGTCGCCAACTTTGCCGGCAAACTGGCGTATGACGTTCGGGTCACTCAAGTCTTCCTTCTGCGCGGTGCGCGACATCGACAGATGTTCCCTCACCAGCCAGGCAACCAGTTCCACATCCGCCTCCGGCAAGCCATGGTTTTTGCAGAATGTGCGCGCATCATGCGTGCCCAGCTCGGAGTGATCACCGCCCCGCCCCTTGGCAATGTCATGAAACAAGGCCGCCAGATAGAGCAATTCCGGTTTGCTGAAAGCCATCATCCTGTGTGAGGCCAGCGGGTACTCGTGGGAAAACTCGGCGATGGCAAAGCGGCGCAGGTTGCGCAACACGGCTAGCGTGTGCTCATCCACGGTGTAGATGTGAAACCCATCGTGCTGCATCTGCCCGGTGATGCGTCCGAATGCCGGTATGTAGCGTCCGAGGATGCCATAGCGCGCTAGTGTAGAGATGGTTTGGTACACCCCGCGCGGCTGGCGCAATATGCGCAGAAAATTTGTGCGATTGTCTGCTGATTCACGGAAACTGCGATCAACCCGCAAACGGCAGCGCCATAGTTCGCGTAATGCGCCGGGATCGGGACCATCCAGGCCGTGTGCGCAGGCGACCAGAAACATGCGCAGCATGGCAGCAGGGTCGCGCATGAATAACGCTGGAGAACGCAAGGCAATGCGTTTGCCGTTGGCGCAGAACTCTGCGTCCAGTGGCGTCAAGGCGCAGCTTTCCTGGCCAATCTGTTGTTGCAGGGCAGGCAGCAAAATGGCATTGGCGATTTGCACCTGTTTTGCAGCACGGTAGTAGCGGCGCATCAGCCATTCGCTGGCGCGGTGTTTGCGGGTGGCGACGATGCCAAGATGGTCAGCCAGTTGTTGCTGGTAGTCGAAAGCCAGGCGGTCTTCGCGACGGTGCGCGATCAAGTGCAGATGGATGCGCATGAGATTGAGCAAGCCATGTACTCTGGCCAGACGCTGGGCGTCATTGCGGGTCAACAGCCCGGCGGCAACCAGTCGTGCATGGGGTGTCACGAAGCTTGTTTTGCCTGTTTCTAGTTTGACCAGCGCAGCCCGCAGCGCCCAGGCAATCATGTGCAAGTCGCGCAAACCGCCTGGGCTGTCCTTGAGATTGGGCTCCAGATTGTAAGCACTATCTTCGAAGCGATGATGGCGATTGCGCTGCTCAAGCAATTTGCGCTCGATAAATCCGGGCGCATCAAAACGTGCGTAAAACAAGGCTTCAAAGTGCTGAAACAGATCGACGTTGCCCCACAAGAAACGGGCTTCGAGCAAGGCGGTTTCGATCGTGATGTCCTGATTGGCTTCATGCGCGCACTCTTCCGGGGTGCGTACACTGTGACCGATTTCCAGACCCGCATCCCAGCAATTGCGGACAAAGTTTTCCAGGCTCTCTTTCAGCGCGTCGTCTGGTTCCTGCGGAATCAGCAACAACACATCCACATCCGAGGCCGGGAATAATTCGCCGCGCCCATAACCGCCTACCGCAACGAGACAGGCTTGTTGCGGCAGAGTTTGCTCACAAAGCCCGCATAGTGCGTGATCGACCAGGCGGGTATGACGGCGCAAGTAGAGTTGCGATTGCGGACGGGAAAGAAATTGTGCGGCCAGCCGCTGGCGTTGTTCTTTTAAGTGCGCGCGTAGTTGCAGGGCAGAGGACACGGCCTGTCAGTTGGGAGCGGAAATGAATGCTGGCGGAGGCGGTGAGCCGGCGGAAACAGTCAGGACTTCATAAGCATTTTCGGTCACCAGCACCGTATGTTCCCATTGCGCAGACAGGCTGTGATCCTTGGTGACGATGGTCCAGCCATCGCCCAGCTGGCGGATGTCCTTTTTGCCGGCGTTAATCATGGGTTCAACAGTGAAGATCATGCCGGCCTCAAGCTTCATTCCCGTACCTGGTTTGCCGTAATGCAGCACCTGTGGGTCTTCGTGAAACTGGCTGCCGATGCCATGGCCGCAAAATTCGCGCACCACGCTGTAACCGTGGCCTTCGGCAAATTTCTGGATGGCGTGGCCAATGTCGCCCAGTGTCGCGCCTGCCTTGACCTTGCTGATGCCATGCCACATGGCTTCGTAAGTGATCTGTGCCAGACGCCTGGCCTGGATCGACACTTCGCCCACCATGAACATGCGGCTGGTGTCGCCGTGCCAGCCATCCTTGATGACGGTGATGTCAAGATTTACCACATCGCCGTTTTTCAGCACCTTGTCACCGGGGACGCCGTGACAAACCTGATGGTTGACCGAGGTGCAGATCGACTTTGGGTAGGGCACATGGCCGCCCGGCGCATAGTTGAGCGGGGCGGGGATGGTGCCCTGCACGTTGACCATATAGTCGTGGCATAGCCGGTCCAGCTCGCCAGTGGTGACCCCGGCCTTGACGAAGGGGGTGATGTAATCCAGCACTTCTGAGCCAAGACGGCCAGCCACGCGCATTTTCTCGATTTCTTCGGGGGTTTTGATGGTGACGGGCATTGCTGCAGAAGCCGGTTTGCGGGGAAAAGCGCATTTTCCCTTGAAATTAAGTACTTAATCAAATTAAAATAGCGGGCTTCCCGGAAATGGTTTTCGGGAAAATTCACACACCCGTGTTGCTATTGTCCGCAAAACCGGCAATACAAACCAAGGGTGCGCTGACTGGGGTCTTGCCAGCAGCGCCAGCGCGGGTGGAGGCTCAACCTTTGAAAGGAAACAACATGTCCGTATCCATGCGCCAAATGCTGGAAGCCGGTGTCCATTTCGGCCACCAGACCCGCTACTGGAACCCCAAGATGGCTCCGTTCATTTTCGGCCATCGCAACAAGATTCATATCGTCAACCTGGAAAAAACCCTGCCGATGTTCCTGGACGCGACCAAGTTCGTGCGCCAGCTGGCATCCAACAAGGGCAACATCCTGTTTGTTGGCACCAAGCGCCAGGCGCGCGAAATCGTCGGCGAGGAAGCCGTGCGTGCCGGTATGCCTTTCGTCAACCACCGCTGGCTGGGCGGTATGCTGACCAACTTCAAGACCGTGAAGCAATCGGTCAAGCGCCTGAACGAACTGGAAGCCTCGCTGGCCGATGCCAGCAAGCTGTCCAAGAAAGAAACCCTGCTGGTGCAGCGCGAAGTGGAAAAGCTGAACCGCAGCCTGGGTGGCATCCGCGAAATGAACAACCTGCCCGATGCCATTTTCATTATTGATGTCGGCTACCAGAAAGGCGCCATTACCGAAGCCAAAAAACTGGGCATTCCCGTAATTGGCGTGGTGGATACCAACAACAGCCCCGAAGGTGTGGACTACATTATTCCCGGCAATGATGACTCCAGTCGTGCGATTCGCCTGTATGCCCGCGGCATGGCGGACGCCGTCCTGGAAGGCCGCGCCCAGGTCATTAACGAAATGGTGGGCGGCGAAGAAGAGTTTGTTGAAGAAGACGGCAGCGAGGCCGCCCAGGATTGAATTGGCGCTGTCCGGCAAGGAGGGGCTAGCGCCCCTCTTTTCGTATCCGGCAGGCGCTTGTCTGGGTGGTACCTGCAATCAACACAAATTAATTAATTGGCTGATGTTAAATCAGGCTTAAATCAAGCAAGGAGCTACAAATGGCGGAAATTACCGCAAGCATGGTGAAGGATCTGCGCGAGAAAACCGACGCGCCCATGATGGATTGCAAGAAGGCGCTGACCGAAGCGGGCGGCGACATGGAAAAAGCCGAAGAAATCCTGCGTGTGAAGTTTGGCAGCAAGGCCACCAAGGCCGCTGGCCGTATCGCCGCAGAAGGCATTGTCGGTATTTACATCAGCCCCGATGCCAAGCAGGCGGCGATGATTGAAGTCAACTGCGAAACCGACTTCGTGGCCAAGAACGATGATTTCCTGGCTTTTGCCAGGAATCTTGCCGAGCTGGTTGCCAAAAACAATCCCGCCGATGTGGCAGCGCTGTCCGGCATGGACATGGGTGGCAAGACTGTCGAGGAAGTGCGCACGCAGTTGATTGGTAAAATTGGCGAGAACATGAGCCTGCGCCGCTTTGTGCGCATCGACGCGCAAGGCCGTGCGGCCAGCTACGTGCATGGCGGCTCCAAGATCGGCGTGCTGGTGGATGTGTCTGGCGACGAAGCGATTGCCAAGGACGTGGCCATGCATATTGCCGCTTCCAAACCCAAGTCCATGGATGCGTCCGGCGTAGAGCCGGCGCTGATCGAAGCCGAGCGTCGCGTGGCCATCGAAAAAGCCAAGGAAGCCGGCAAGCCCGAAGCCATGCTGGAAAAAATTGCCGAGGGCACGGTGCAGAAATTCCTCAAGGAAGTCACCCTGCTGTCCCAGCCTTTCGTCAAGGATGACAAGCAGACTGTCGAGCAGGTGCTGAAATCCAAGGGCTCGCAGTGCCACAGCTTCACCCTGTATGTGGTGGGTGAGGGGATTGAAAAGAAAAAGGATGACTTCGTTGCCGAAGTGATGGCGCAGGCCGGCAAGGCTTAAGGCGGAGTCGGTTCATGCCTCAGCCCGCGTACCAGCGCATTCTGCTCAAGCTGTCTGGCGAGGCCCTGATGGGGCCGGATGCCTTTGGCTATCATGGCGAAACCATGCATGGCATCGTCGTCCAGATCAAGGAAGTGCATGGGTTGGGTGTGCAGGTAGGCGTTGTGGTCGGTGGCGGCAATCTGTTTCGCGGCGCCACCGGCGCGCTGGGCGGCATGAACCGCGCCAATGCGGATTCGATGGGTATGCTGGCAACTGTCATGAATGCCCTGGCGCTGAAGGATGCGCTGGAACAGGCAGGGGTGCCTTCGCGCGTGATGACTTCCGTAGCCATCACGCATGTCGGAGAGCCGTTTGAACGCGATGCGGCAGTGCGCCATCTGCAAACCGGCCATGTGGTGATTTTTGGCGGCGGCACCGGCAATCCGTTCTTTACCACGGATACGGCGTCGGCTTTGCGTGGCGCCGAAATCGGCGCTGATCTGATGCTGAAAGCCACCAAGGTGGACGGTGTCTACACGGCTGATCCGAAAAAAGACGCCTCGGCCACCCGTTATGCGCAACTGAGCTTTGACGAAGCCATTGCGAAAAATCTTGGCGTGCTGGATCTGGCCGCATTTGCGCTGTGCCGGGAGCAGAAACTGCCGTTGGCGGTGTTCAGTATTTTCAAGCCCGGTGCGCTCAAGCGCATTGTCATGGGCGAAAATGAAGGCACGCGCGTGACCCTGAGTTAAGGAGTGGAAAATGGCTGAACAGACCATTGCAGACATCAAGAAATCCGCCGAGCAAAAAATGCAGAAAAGCATTGAAGCGCTCAAGACCAACCTCGGCAAAGTCCGTACCGGTCGCGCGCATACCGGCATTCTCGACCATGTCATGGTGGATTATTACGGCAGTCTGACTGCCGTGCCCCAAGTCGCCAACGTGACACTGGTGGATTCGCGCACCCTGGGTGTGCAGCCCTGGGAAAAGAATATGGTGGGCAAGGTTGAAAAGGCGATCCGTGATTCCGATCTGGGGCTCAATCCCGCCACCCAGGGCGACATCATCCGCGTACCCATGCCCGCGTTGACTGAAGAGCGCCGTCGCGACCTCATCAAGGTGGTGAAGGGCGAAGGCGAGAACGCCCGTGTGGCGGTGCGCAATGTGCGCCGCGATGCCAATACGGCACTCAAGGACATGGTCAAGAACAAAACTGTAAGTGAAGATGAAGAGCGTCGCGCCCAGGACGACGTGCAAAAACTGACCGACAAATCCATTGCTGAAATTGACAAGCTGCTTCAGGCCAAAGAAGCTGACCTGATGGCGATTTGATGTGCTGACTCAATTGTGGCGCCAGGCCATGACGTTCAAAAGCACGACGACAGCAATTCCTGAAACCCGGACGATTCCCCGGCATATCGCCATCATCATGGATGGCAATGGCCGCTGGGCCAGGCAGCGCCTGATGCCCAGGGTGGCTGGGCACAAGCGCGGCACCGAGTCCGTGCGCGAAGTGGTCAAAGCCTGCATCGAGCGCGGCGTTGAACATTTGACCCTGTTTGCATTCAGTTCGGAAAACTGGCGTCGCCCCGAGGCCGAAGTCAGCGTGCTGATGGAGCTGTTCGTATTGGCGCTGGAACGCGAAGTCGAGAAGCTGCACAAGAATGGCGTGCGTCTGCGCATCATCGGCGAGCTGGAACGCTTCGGCCCGCGACTGAGTCAACTCATTGCGGATGGTGCCGAGCTTACCCGCGGCAATACCCGCCTGACTTTGAATGTGGCCGCCAACTATGGCGGGCGCTGGGATATCCTGCAAGCCGTCAACCAGCTCATGCAGGAACGCAGCGGCAGCCATGAGCCGATTAACGAAGTCGATTTGGCCAGCCGCTTATGCCTGGCGGATACGCCAGAACCCGATCTCTTCATCCGTACTGGCGGCGAGCGGCGCATCAGCAACTTCCTGCTCTGGCAACTGGCTTATACCGAACTGTACTTTACCGATACCCTATGGCCGGATTTTGATGCCAAGGCGCTGGATGCCGCAATTGCGTCGTATCAAAAACGCGAGCGCCGCTTCGGTCGCACCAGCGAGCAGCTTGTCGAGGCCACAGCCAAACCATGATAAAAAAATCATGACGGCCAAATCATGAACCGCGTTATCACGGCAATGGGTCTGCTGCTGGTCTTTTTCCCGGCTCTTTTTTTTGCGCCAGCCCTGTTGTGGTCATTGCTGGTTGCCGTGGTGGCAGCCCTGGCTGCGCATGAATGGGCGCGCATCTCCAATTTTGCAAACAGCGTATCCGGGGGTTATGCGGCAGGCATGGGCATCATGGCCTTTGCGCTTGGTTTGATGCCGGGCAAAGAGACGCTCATGCTTGGCCTGTTTGCCTTGTCCGCCCTGTTCTGGGTGCTGGCCGCACCGATCTGGCTGGCAAGCCGCTGGCGCGGGGAAGCGATTTTTGTGCGAGCACTGACCGGGACACTGGTGATTTTGCCGACCTGTGCGGCATTGGTCAGTTTGCGTGAGCACAGCCCTTGGCTGTTGCTGGGCATACTGGCGTTGGTATGGATTGCCGATACAGCGGCCTATTATGCGGGGCGCAAGTTTGGCCGACACAGGCTCGCCCCGGTTATCAGTCCGGGAAAGTCCTGGGAAGGTGTGGCGGGTGCCGGTTTGGCACTGTTTCTGTATGCCACTGCGATCAGTGCAGTCATTCACGGTTTGCGCATTCCGGGTGCATTGCTGCTGGCGGCGGCATTGCTTTACTTCTCCGTCCTAGGCGATCTGTTCGAGTCCTGGATGAAGCGTGTTTCCGGCGTAAAGGACAGTGGTAGCCTGCTTCCCGGTCATGGCGGCGTGCTTGATCGCATCGACGCGCTTACTGCTGCATTGCCGATTGCCGCAGGCATTCTGCATTTTTCCACATGGATATGAAACCGCAGATTCTGACTGTATTGGGTGCGACTGGCACCATCGGTGCCAACACGCTGGATGTGGTGGCGCGCCATCCTCAACGTTTCCGCGTGTTTGCCTTGACCGGCGCGACCCAGACAGACAAGCTGTTTCAGCAATGCCTGCAATTCAAACCGCGCTATGCCGTGATGACCGAAGCCGCAGCAGCCAGGGCGCTGCGCGAAAAGCTCGCTGCGGCGGGCAGCCAGACCGAAGTCATGCAAGGCAGCCAGGCGCTGATTGAAGTGGCCACGGCGCCTGAGGTGACGACCTTGATGGCAGCGATTGTCGGTGCGGCAGGTTTGCCAGCGACACTGGCAGCCGCAAAAACCGGCAAGCGCATCCTGCTGGCGAACAAGGAAACCCTGGTCGTGGCCGGCCGACTGTTCATGGATGCCATCCGTGAAAGTGGTGCGACATTGCTGCCGATTGACTCCGAGCACAGTGCGATTTTCCAGTCCTTGCCGACCGGATTTAACGGCAACCTGGATGCGGCTGGGGTCAACATTATCTGGTTGACGGCGTCCGGCGGGCCTTTCCGCACCTGGTCACGCGAGCAGATGCAGAACGTCACGCCGGAACAGGCGGTAGCGCATCCCAATTGGGTCATGGGCAGGAAAATTTCGGTGGATTCCGCCAGCATGATGAACAAGGGGCTGGAAGTGATCGAGGCGCGCTGGCTGTTCAACGCGCAAACCAGCCAGATTCGCGTCATCGTGCATCCGCAGAGCATCATTCATTCCATGGTGGAGTACCGTGACGGCTCGGTGATTGCGCAGCTGGGCACACCCGACATGCGCACGCCGATTGCCTATGCGCTGGGGTTCCCGGAACGCATCGACGCAGGCGTTTCCGCGCTGGACTTGATGAGCAGGCAATTGCAGTTCGAGCAGCCGGACATGCAACGCTTCCCCTGTCTGCAACTGGCGTTCGACGCGCTGGATGCCGGCGGCTGCGCGCCTGCCGCGCTCAATGCCGCCAACGAAGTGGCGGTGGATGCGTTTCTCAACCGGCGTTGCAGCTTTGCCGACATTCCCGCGGCGATCGCGCACGCAATGGGGCAAGTGGCTGTTTCCTGTCCGCAGTCGCTGGATGAATTGCTGGAAGCCGACCGCAGGGCGCGCGCCCAGGCTGGCGAGTTTCTCGGTTTGACAGCAGGCGTACAAGCATGACCACATTACTGGCTTTTTTGCTGACCATCGGCATTCTGGTCGTGGTGCATGAGTACGGCCACTACCTGGCGGCGAAACTCGCAGGCGTAAAAGTGCTGAAATTTTCCGTAGGCTTCGGGCGCACCCTGTTCAGCAGACGCTGGGGAAAAGACGGTACCGAATGGGCGATTTGTGCCTTGCCGCTGGGCGGCTACGTCAAAATGCTGGATGAGCGCGAAGGCGAGGTCGATGCCGCCGAGCGTCATCGCGCGTTCAATCGTGCGAGTGTCTGGCGCCGCATGGCGATCGTTGTGGCCGGGCCGCTGGCCAACTTCATGCTGGCGATAGTCGTGTTCTGGGCCTTGCTGGTGCATGGTCTGCCGGCATTGAAACCCATCATTGGCGAACCTGAGGCGGGCACGCCAGCCGCTGTTGCCGGGTTGCGTGATGGCGATGAAATCGTGGCGGTCAATCATCAGCCCACCCCCAACTTCTCGGCTTTGCAGCTTGCTCTGGTGGAGGCGGCGGCCAAGCGGCAGGTCGTGGCAATCCAGCTGGCAAACGGTCAGCACAGGGAGGTGGATTTTAGCGGCTATTCAATCGGAGAAACTGCCGGACGCCCCAACCTCGGGTTCAGTCCATACATGCCGGATTTTCCGCCAGTGATTGGCCGGGTAGAAGCAGGCAGCGTCGCTGAACGCGCAGGGTTGAAAACTGGCGACCGGGTGCTGGCGGTGAACGGTCAGCCGGTTGTTGTGTGGCAGGATTTTGCCAAAGTTGCGCGCGCCAGTCCCGGCCAAATCATTCAGGTGGAAATCCGTTCTGGCGGCCGGCAAAGCATCATCCAGATCAGGCCAGCGAGCCTGGTTGAAGGCGGTAAACGCATTGGGCGTGTAGGCGTGGCGCCGCAAGTGGATGAGGCACAACTCAAAGACCTGCAAACCGAAGAACGCGCTACGCCGCTGGTTGCAGTACCAAAAGCCATTGCCAAGACCTGGGATAGCGCCATATTTAGTCTGGAAATGCTGGGGCGGATGGTGTTGGGACAAGTCTCCTGGCGCAATCTTTCCGGCCCGGTTTCGATTGCTGACTACGCTGGCAAATCCGCGCAAAGCGGCTGGATCAGCTTTGCGGGTTTTTTGGCCATCATCAGTATCGGTTTGGGAGTGATTAACCTGCTGCCGATCCCGCTACTGGACGGGGGGCATCTAATGTATTATATCGTCGAGGTTTTTAGGGGGCGTCCGCTGTCCGAGCGCGCCATGGAAATTGGCGCCCGGCTGGGAGTGATTTGTATCGGCCTCATGATCATGCTGGCTTTGTACAACGACATGCTTCGGTTGCTGAACGGATAAAAACATGATGAAAAAACGTATCACCACATCCATTATTCTGGCTGCGCTCTCTGCGTCGGCACTTGCGGTTGAACCCTTTGTTGTGCGCGATATTCGCGTAGAAGGTCTGCAACGCACCGAAGCGGGCACTGTGTTCAGCTATCTGCCGATCAAGGCGGGGCAAACATTCACTGGTGACAGTGCAATCGAAGCCATCAAAGTGCTATACGCCACAGGTTTTTTCAAAGACGTCAAGCTCGAAGTGCAGGGCGATGTGCTGATCGTTGCAGTGGAAGAAAGACCGTCCATTGCCAAATTTACCCTGGTTGGCGCCAAGGAGTTTTCGGAAGAAAACCTCAAGGCCGGACTCAAGCAAACCGGCCTGGCTGAAGGCAGGGTTTTTGACAGGGGCGTGCTCGAACGCGCCAAACAGGAACTGAAGCGCCAGTACTACAATCGCGGCCTGTACTCGGTACAGGTGGTTTCCACCGTAACCCCGCTGGAGCGTAATCGTGTCGCCCTCCAGTTTGATGTGGTTGAAGGCCAGGCCGCCAAGATCAAACAGATCAATATTGTCGGAAACAAGGTTTTCAGCGAGAAAAAACTACTGGGATTGATGAATTCCGCAACGCCCGGCTGGCTGTCCTGGTATACCAAGGACGATCAGTATTCCAAGGCCAAACTGTCCGGTGATCTGGAAACCATCAAATCCTTTTACCTCAACCAGGGCTATCTGGAATTCAATGTTGATTCCACCCAGGTGTCGATCAGCCCGGACAAGAAAGACATTTTCATCACGGTTAATGTGACAGAGGGCGAGAAATACACTGTTTCTGACATTAAGCTGGCGGGTCAGATGCTGGTTGCAGAAGAAGAACTCAAGAAACTGGTCAGGGTCAAGCCGGGTGAAGTGTTTTCACGCGAGAAAATGGCCGAAACCACCCGCAAAATCAGCGACAGACTGGGCAATGAGGGTTACGCATTCGCCAACGTCAACGCTGTGCCCGAGCTGGACAAGGAAAAACACCAGGTCGCCTTTACCCTGTTTGTGGATCCGGGTCGCAAGGTGTACGTCAACCGGGTCAATGTGGCCGGCAACAACAAAACCCGTGATGAAGTGATTCGCCGCGAAGTGCGCCAGATGGAAGGCGGCTGGTATGACGCCGAAAAAATTGCCCTCTCGCGCAACCGTTTGAACCGGCTCGGTTATTTCAATGAAGTCAACCTGGAGACACCGGCAGTTCCGGGTGCAACCGACCAGGTGGATCTCAATGTCAGCGTGGCAGAAAAAGCCACCGGTAATATCATGCTGGGCGCGGGTTTTTCATCATCAGAAGGCTTGGTGCTGTCAGGCTCAGTCAATCAGAGCAACGTATTTGGCAGCGGCAACCGGCTGGGCTTGCAAATCAACACGGGTAGCGTGAATACCGTCTACTCTTTGTCCTTCACCAACCCCTACGCTACCATCGACGGCGTGAGTCTGGGTTACGACGTGTACAAGCGTGATGTCGATTCCACGGGGCGAACCGATACGGTAGGGGGGTATGAATCCTCGACACTTGGCCTTGGGATGCGTTTGGGTTTGCCCATCAGTGAAAAAGACACCGTATTTTTCGGCGCTGGCATAGAGCAGCAGGGGATCACGACAACTGCAGGCAGCCCTCTTCAGTACAAAAAATTTGTGGATCCAACTTACGATGGCACGGATTTTGGGAAAGGGATTGGTAGCGTAGACAACTACACTTTGCGTCTGGATACCTCTTTCGCTCGTGACACCCGCAATAATTTCCTGTTTCCCACCAAAGGCTTGATGCAGCGTGCGGCAATTGAGGTTGGTTTGCCTCCTGGTGATATCCAGTACTACAGGCTGTCTTTACAACACCAGCAATATTTCCCGATCAACAAGGATTTCACCTTGATGGTGAATGGTGAACTGGGCTATGGTGGCGGCATTGGCGATAGTGGCTTGCCGTTCTACCGCAACTTCTTCTCTGGCGGCATGGGCACGGTGCGTGGTTTCAAATCGGGCACGATCGGACCCAAGAGCCTCTCTTCGCCAACGAATGTCTGTACTACGGTTGCTGACCCGGGTTGTAACGTTGTGTCACTTGGTGGTGATACTAAAATTGGCGCGAACGTGGAACTGCTGTTCCCCATGCCGGGCATCAAGGATAACTCCGTGCGTCTGTCCACCTTCCTGGACGCGGGTGCAGTATTTGGTGATGGCGATGCGAATTATGGCTCCAACACTTTTTCGTTCGGAGATATGCGTTTCTCGGCTGGTTTGGGTGTAGCCTGGAATTCGCCGATGGGGCCGCTCAGGTTCAGTCTTGCCTATCCCCTCAATGCCAAACCAGACGATGAAAAGGAAATGTTCCAGTTCAGCATGGGCAGCACGTTCTGATTGATACTGTGAATTTAATGCATTGACATGACGGAAACAGGTGAAGCAGTAATGAAAAGTTTGGCAATTGCGGTCATTGTGGCCGTGTCGACATTGATACCGATTTCGGCGGCACATGCCGCGAAAATCGGCTTTGTGAATACCGAACGCCTGTTACGCGAGGCTCCCTTGTCTGTCAAGGCGCAAAAGAAGCTGGAGAAAGAGTTTTCGCCGCGTGAGCAAGAGCTGCAAAGGCTTGCAAGGCAGGCGCGTGAAATTCAGGCACAGCTGGACAAAGACGGCCTGACCATGTCCGAGACCGACCGCAAAGCGAGAGAGCGTGAACTGGCCAACCTCAACCGCGACTTGCAGCGTCAGGGGCGCGAATTCCGTGAAGAGCTCAACCTGCGTCGCAATCAGGAGCTTGGCGTCATTCAGGAAAAAGCGCGCAAGGCGATTCTGGATATTGCCAGAGCCGAAAAATTCGATCTGATCGTAGAGCAGGCGGTGTATTTCAACCCAAAAATCGACATCACTGATCGCGTGATGAAGTCATTGTCTGACCGTTAAACATTAGCGGATGCCATATTCCCTGTCCGAAATTGTTGCCCGCTTTGGCGGTGAACTGCTGGAGGATAATGGGATCGGTTTGACGGGCGTTGCCTCTCTGGGCAATGCGACCGCACAACAAATTGCGTTTGTTTCCCAGGAAAAATACCTGAGCGAAGCGCGCAACTGTCTGGCGGGTGCGTTGATCCTGCCGCCTGTCGGCAGGGATATGGCGCGCACGCCGCGCATCATTACGGATAACCCCTATTTGTATTTCGCGCGGGTTTCGGCGCTGTTCAATCCACCGCCAGCGGCGGTACCCGGAATTCAGCCGGGCGCGATGGTACATCCGCAAGCGGTCGTTGATGCAAGCGCCAGCATTGCGACGGGTGCGGTTATTGGTAAGGGCGCGCGCATCGGCGCGCGAGGCGTGATCGGCGCCAACTGTGTCGTCGGGGAATATGCCAGCATCGGAGAAGACAGCCTGCTGCACGCCAATGTCACGATTTATCATCAATGCGTGATTGGTAATCGCGTCATTCTGCACAGCGGCTGCGTCATCGGCTCGGATGGTTTTGGCCTGGCCAATGAGAAAGGCCGCTGGATCAAGATTCCGCAGGTTGGGCGTGTGTTGATTGGTGATGATGTTGAAGTCGGCGCCAACACCACCATCGATCGTGGCGCGCTGGATGACACGGTGATTGAGGAAGGCGTCAAACTCGATAACCTCATTCAGGTGGCGCACAACGTCCACATCGGCGCGCATACCGCCATTGCCGCTTGTACGGGCATCGCGGGCAGCGCAAAAATTGGCAAGCATTGCATGATTGGTGGCGCGGCGATGATCTTCGGACATATCGAAATTGCCGATGGTGTGCGCATTTCCACCAACACCCTGATTACCAAATCCATTACCCGGCCCGGCACCTACACCGCCGCCATGCCGTTCTCGGAACATGCCGAATGGCAAAAAAACGCTGTGCATGTGCGCAATCTGGACAAACTGGTCAAGCGCATCAAAGACCTGGAAAAAAGACTCTCGGAACTCGAAGAAAAGAACTGACATGGCATTCATGGACATCAACGACATCATGCGGCATCTGCCGCACCGCTACCCGTTCCTGCTGGTGGATCGCGTGCTGGAGTGCGAAGCCGGCAAAAGCATCGTGGCGCTGAAAAACGTCACCATGAACGAGCCGCACTTTCCCGGCCATTTCCCGCATCATCCGGTCATGCCCGGCGTGCTGATTCTGGAGGCGCTGGCACAGGCCGCCGCGATTCTGTCCTACGTCACCGAAAACAAAGTGCCGGATGAAGACTCCGTGGTGTATTTCGCTGGCATCGATGGTGCGCGTTTCAAGAAACCCGTCATGCCGGGCGACCAGCTCATTCTGAAAGCAGAAATCCTGCGCAACATGCGCGGCATCTGGAAATATAAAACCTGGGCCGAAGTGGATGGCGCGGTGGTGGCCGAAGCCGAAATGATGGCTGCGCTGAGAAACATGTAATGGCTATCCACTCCACAGCCATCATAGAAAGCGGCGCCCAGATTGCCGAAGGGGTGGAAGTCGGTCCATATGCCGTCATCGGGCCCAATGTGGAGATTGGCGAAGGCACGAAGATCGGCGCGCATGCTGTCATCCTCGGCCACACCAAAATAGGCCAACGCAACCGCATCTACGCCCATGCCTGCCTGGGCGGCGACCCGCAAGACAAGAAATACGCCAACGAACCCACGCGTCTGGAAATCGGCGACGACAACGTCATCCGCGAATGCTGCACCTTCAACACCGGCACCGTGCAGGACGCCAGCATTACCAAGGTCGGCAACCGCAACTGGGTCATGGCCTATGTGCACATCGCGCACGACTGCAACATCGGCGACGACATTGTGCTGGCAAATAATGTGACTTTCGGCGGCCATGTCGAAGTCGGCAACCATGCCGTGCTGGGCGGCTTTACCGCAGTGCATCAGTTCTGCAAGATCGGCGCGCATGTCATGACCGCAGGCGGCTCCATCGTCTACAAGGACATCCCGCCCTACGTCATGGCGGCAGGCTCGCCCGTCACGCCACATGGCTTGAATTCGGAAGGTTTGAAGCGGCGCGGCTTTACCCCAGAAATGCTCGCCGTGCTCAAGCGTGCCTACAAAACGCTGTACCGTGAAGGGCTCACCTTGCAGGAGTCGCTGGCAAAGCTGGAAGCCGAAACTGCGCCGGAGGTCAGTGCATTAGTTGAATTCCTGCGCAGGGCAGAGCGCGGCATCATTCGCTAATCTCATTCCACAATGGAAAAGGCTGTAGGACTCATCGCTGGCGAAGCCTCCGGCGACCTGCTCGCCGCCGAGCTGATCAACGCGCTCAAGTCCCGCCATCCAGAGCTGCAATTCGAAGGCATCGTCGGCCCTAAGATGGTCGCCGCAGGTGCCAAGCAACTCGCCTCCTGCGAGCGCCTCTCCGTCAACGGCTATGTCGAAGTCATCAAGCATCTGCCCGACCTGCTCAGACTGCGCCGCAACATCGTCAAACACTTCATCCAGAGCAAGCCAAAAGTTTTCATCGGCATCGACGCACCCGATTTCAATTTTGGCGTTGAGGCGAGACTCAAGGCTGCTGGCATCCCCGCCATCCACTTCGTCAGCCCGTCCATCTGGGCCTGGCGCGGCGAGCGCATCCACAAAATCAAACAGGCCGTCTCGCACATGCTGGTCATGTTCCCGTTCGAGGCCGAAATCTACGAAAAGGCAGGCATTCCCGTCACCTACGTTGGCCATCCTTTAGCTGATAGATTGCCGCTGGAGCCGGATGTCGAAGCCGCACGCAAACGGTTTGGCATCGAAGGCGATGCGCCGGTCATCACTCTCATGCCGGGATCAAGGCGTGGCGAAGTCAAACGCCTGCTGCCGCTGATGTTGCAAACTGCTCGAAGCATTCTCGAAGAAAAACCGGGCGTGCGCTTCCTCATGCCCGCCGCAACTGACAATCTTTACACGGTCGTGCAAGCCGCCGCCAGCCAGTCCAGCCTGCCGGTTCAAGTCCTGCACGGACAGTCGCACGAGGCCATGACCGCCGCCGATGTCGTCGTGCTCGCCTCCGGCACCGCCACGCTGGAAGCCGCCCTGCTGAAAAAGCCCATGGTCATTACCTACAAAGTGCCCGCCATTACTTATTGGCTGGCCAAGGGCAAACTGTATCTGCCCTGGGTAGGACTGCCGAATATCCTGCTGCGCCGCTTTGCTGTGCCCGAACTGCTGCAACAAAACGCCACGCCGGAAAAACTCACCGAAGCCACATTGGCCTGGCTGAATGATCCGGAACATTGCACACGATTGAAAGCGGAATTCAGACAACTGCACGAAACCCTGCGCTGCAATACCAGTGAGCGGATTGCAGAGGCGATGGAGGCTTATCTTTCCACATAGAAAGAAATGGACAGGTTAACGCAGTGGAATTTTAGTTTGCTTGATGATTGAGTAAGGTTTTTCAAAACCGGCTTCACTTAATGTCTCGGCTAACGCCCGGACAACGACCTCTGGGTGAGCACATGGCCCAACCAAAACTTGGCTTAATAGCTCATTAAAGCTTAATGGAGAAGTGCCATCGTTTATGGGCAATTTAAGGACAAGCTGTGGGACACCGTCTATGAATTCGATTTCTTTTTTTATAAGTGAGCCTGCATACATGGATGTGGATGCTATCAAACGCCATTCCAGTTCCTCCTTAAACACTCGGTGTTTTAGACAGACAGCCGCGTAACGTAAGGATCTAAAAGCGGTTTCAAGAATTACTTCTTCGCCATAAGAAAGAAAAGGTTTTGGGTTGGCTCGGATTTTGGAGGCGGCATCGATAAATGCTACGTCCACACCAGATTCATCAAAGTATTCGACTGGACTGATTGTGACACCTATGTTCCCATAATTCTTAAAAATCGCATCTGGATTCAAAATTAACGCAACTCCATTAGGGTGGCCGTAAGTGCGCCACATGGACAACCGCCCGAATTCCGTTTCATTTGGTACCAAGTGCTCAGAAAAAGACGCTATGAATGTGTCGCCCAGTATCAGGGGCATCCAGGCATTGAATTTCAGCATGAGTTTTTCTGTGAACCCGGGAAAGTAATTTTCGATTGAATTCAAGAATTCCTTGCCAGATTCCCTGCTTAAAGCGCTGTAGATCATTCCAGCACCATGGATTACTTCGCTTTTGTCATTCATGACTTCTGTGCTTCTTAGCCAGAATCTTTTGGATTGTAGAATTTTTATGGCCTTCTCAGCGCTTGTGTAGTGCGCTATCAGGCGGTGAGAGTTCTTAAATTCTTGTACTCTTTTCTCGTACGATGAAAAGAAGAAGTGTGCAAGCGGTAGTTGGCTTGGTGATTCTTGCATGGGGGTTTGTTTTGGGAAGCGCAATTTAAAGTAAGCCAAATCGTATACTCAATCCCCCTCCCGCTCCACCGAACAGCAATGCGATGCTTCCTGCGCGGCCTCGGTCAGCACCTGCCCGGTAACGGGGTTGGGGCGGAAGGTGGTGCAGCCTT
>CAYTZP010000002.1:79007-86594 GCA_964442685.1 uncultured Thiobacillus sp. | reverse complement strand
CTGATGAAGAGGGTTCGACTCCCTTCACCCGCTCCAGTCAGTCACGCGACCATATATGTGCTGGTTTATTAAGCATGTATTTACATTAAATACGCGCTTCAAGTTAGCCTCCCCCCGCGTCGTATCCAGTCTGATATGCTTGCCGGTATTGAGCATTTCTTCACCATCTGACCGGACGACAAATACAACATGTCAGACAGCGCCATCGTAAACTTGGGCAGTTACGGCAAAGCGCGACGTAATGCTTTGCCAGCCGGCTATATCAAGCTGTTACATGAGGTGCGCGATCAGTTTGGCGAGAATGTCATGCGAACCCTGGTGGGACAACTGGCCATGATAGAGGGCGGGCTTGTTGGCATGGCCGCCAACTCGCCCCTGCGCGAAACCCGCGAGGCTTATTCCATTGCCTTGAGTTTGTTGCAAAGACAAAGCACCGGCCTGATGGAATCCTGTAAAAAAGCATTTGTAGAGGATTTCGACGCCGTGGCCGAAGGCCGGCCACGCGCCCAGGCGGTTGCCGACGAGGGCAGTCTGTCCATTCTGGACGAAAACGAATACGAAGTTGCCCTGGCGATTGACAAGTCCGGCGCGCGCCTGCGGTTTAACTGCGCCGAAGAGTTGATAGGGCTGGATGCCCGCATCGGCGTGCTGCTGGAAAAGCCGCGCTTGCCGCCCGATGAAAACCCGCTCGGTCCCAAAGTGCTATGCGAGGCATTGCTGCGCGGCATGGCGGGATTTGGCGTTAAACAAAAAGTGCAACTGGTGCTGCTTAACCAGTTTGATCTGGCCTTATACCCCGAGCTGCCGCTGCTGTATCAGGAAGTCAATCGCTTACTGGTGGCAAAAGGCGTCATGCCCGACTTCAAGGCCGGGGTGGGCAGTATCCAGAAACCCGCCAACACCAAGCCCGCAAAATCAGAAGATGCCGAACTGCTGGGTGTGTTTGAACGGCTGGCAAAGTTGCAGCCGACGATGCAGGGCGGTATGGGTGGGGGCTTCGGCGGCATGGGGGTAAGCGGGGCGGCGCAGCTGGGTTTTTCCATGCTGGAAGCGCTTGGAAAACTGCAAATTGGCGCATTGAACCTGCCATCTGGCGCAACCCTCGATCTGCGGGGATCGTTGGCAGGCGGTGTTTCCAATGTGGTGCGCGAGCTACAGCAAAGCCCGGCCATGCAGTCAGCCAGCCAGGTTGAAGCGGTCATGATTGATGCTGTCGCCATGCTGTTTGATTATCTGTTTGAAGACCGCGCCATGCCAGACCGGCTCAAGAAGTTGATTGCACAATTGCAAGTGCCGGTGCTGAAGGCGGCCATTCTGGACAGGGCTTTCTTTACCAATCGAGAGCATCCGGCGCGGCGGGTGCTGGACATGATTTCTTCAATGGCGGTTCGCCCTCAGCGCCGCGATGACGAGCCGGACCCGCTTCTGGCCGAGGTTGAGCGCGTCATTCTCACCATCGTGGATGAATACGGGCAGGATGTGGATGTGTTTGAGCAGGCGGTTGCAAGCCTGACGCAAATACAGGAACGCTACCAGCAAGAGCTTGAAGCAGGGTTGGCGGATGGTGTTGAAGCATTGCTGCGCGAAGAGCGTGCAGAAGTGGCAGATGCGCAAATGCGCGAACATATCCGCCAGGCTTTATCCGAGCAGCCCGCCCCCGAGGCAGTTGCATTGTTCTTGCGCGACCAATGGGCAGCGTTGCTGAGGCAGGTTTTTGTGGCTGAAGGGGAAACCTCGCCGCATCTGTCAGCGCATCTGGAAACCATGCGTGAGCTGTTGTGGAGCGTGCAGTCAAAAATGGATATGGACAGCAGACTGATGCTGGTCAGAATCCTGCCGAGCCTGCTCAAGCGCTTGCGCGAGGGCGCGACCAGAATCGGCATGAGCGAAGAAGCGTCGGAAAAATTCTTTTCCGTGCTGGTGACGCTTCATGCAGGCGCCGTGCGCGCCAACGCGCTCAGTGTTCCGCTGCCCGAGGCCGAAACCCTGCTGGATGATTTGCCCGAACCGCAGGTCGCGCCGGAGGCAGCACCAGCAAATGCGCGCTACGAGCAGCCGTTGCCAGAAATTCATGATGAATACAGCTTGCAGGCCAGTGAACTGCAAAAAGGCGACCGTGTGGAAATGCAACACGAAAATGGCAGCGTGCGCGTGATGCACGTGGTCTGGGTCAGCGGCATAAAAGGCAATTATCTGTTTGCCGATGCCAATGGACAGAACATGTTCTCCATCAGCCCGCAACGTCTGGCGGACAAGTTGCGCAGCGGGCAGGCAGTGTTGCTGGGGCACGACTCCGCCGCAGAAGGCGCTTTTTCCAAGCTGGTGTCTTTCTTCAAGGCGCGCGCGTCTGCCGCCTGACCCTCAGTTCACTGCAAGCTTGCTTTTCGGCATGGATTTCTCCCGCATCCTGATCGAGTGGCAGCGCCTGCATGGCCGCCACGACCTGCCCTGGCAGGGCACGCGCGACCCGTACCGCATCTGGGTATCGGAAATCATGCTCCAGCAAACCCAGGTGGCGGCGGTGATTCCCTACTATCAGCGCTTCATGCACAGCTTTCCTGGCGTGCACAGCCTGGCCGCCGCAAGCGAAGAGCAAGTGCTTACCCATTGGGCCGGGCTTGGCTACTACGCGCGCGGGCGCAATTTGTACCGTGCAGCGCAACAAATCATGCAACTGCACGGCGGCGCTTTTCCCGCAGCATTTGACGATATTCTGGCGCTGCCCGGTATTGGCCGTTCCACAGCGGCGGCGATCAGTGCCTTTGCTTATGGACAGCAACGCGCCATCCTTGATGGAAATGTGAAGCGTGTGCTCACCCGCGTATTCGGCATCACCGGCTGGCCGGGGGAAAAGGCAGTTGAAACCCGGTTGTGGCAATTGGCCGACAGCCTGTTGCCGGATGAAGCCATTGCAAGCTACACCCAGGCGCTGATGGATTTGGGCGCAACGATTTGCACGCGGGGAAAACCAGCCTGCGGGCAGTGCCCGCTTGCAGTAAACTGCGTGGCGCTGCAAAAAAACTGCGTGGCGCAACTGCCCGCTGCGCGAGCCAAAAAGCCGGTGCCAAAACGCGCTGTCACCATGCTGTTATTGCGCCATGGCAGAGATATCCTGCTGGAGAAGCGTCCCGCCTCCGGCATCTGGGGCGGGCTGTGGAGCTTGCCGGAACTGCACACCAGCATTGAACTGGCAAGCCTGCAACTGACCGGCGAACTGCCGGCACAGCAGCGCGAACTCGCGGCCTTCAGTCACAGATTTACCCACTTTCAGCTGCATATCCAGCCGCTGGAAATGACCTTTACTGCATTGCCAAAAACAGCCAGTCAGCCGGATAAAATCTGGATGGATATAGAAGCGGCCGCCGCTGCCGCCATCCCCAAGCCAGTCAAAAAGATTTTGCAAAGCCTGTGTTGATTGATACCCACTGCCATCTGGATGCAGCCGAATACGACGCCGACCGCGATGCCATGGTTGCACGCGCGCGGCTGGCAGGCGTGCAGATCATCGCGCCGTCGGTAGCCGCGTTCAATTTCCAGTCCACGCTTGATTGCAGGCGCTATGCGGGGGTGAAAATTGCGCTGGGCATGCATCCCATGTATGTGCATGTGCATCAGACCGAACACCTGGCCATGCTGGAAGAACTGATTGCGCGCGAAAAACCCATTGCCGTCGGCGAAATCGGCCTCGACCATTTTCAGTCGCGTATTGACCGTCCGGGTGTGGACGCGGCAGATATCGCGCAGCAGGAATATTTTTTTGTTGAGCAACTCAAGCTGGCGCGCAAATACGACTTGCCCGTGCTGCTGCACATCCGCCGCGCCAACGACCAGGTTCTGAAGAGTTTACGCCGCATCCGCGTGCCGGGCGGTATTGCCCACGCCTATAACGGCTCCATGCAGCAGGCCGGTGAATACATCAAACTGGGCTTCAAACTCGGGTTTGGCGGTGCATTTACCTACCCTCGCGCGACCAACCTGAGAAAGCTGGCGGCAGAGCTGCCTCTGGAGTCGATCGTGCTGGAAACCGACGGACCGGACATTCCGCCCGAGTGGATAGCGAAGCAGCGCAACGAACCGGCGCAATTGACGCGCATTGCGCAAACGCTGGCCGAGTTGCGCGGCATCAGCGCAGACGAATTGGCCGCCCAGACCAGTGAGAACGCAAGGCAGGTGTTGGGAATCAGATCCAGCGTCTGACGCGTTGACAGTATTGTGCGTAGGCGTCGCCAAATTTGGCCGTCAGATGCGCTTCTTCGTTTTTGATTACACCGTATCGAATAGCCGCCCACACCAACGGGTACAACAACAGCGGCCACAGCGTGCCCCAGATCAGCATCACGCCAAAATAGATGATGCTGTCGCCCAGATAAATCGGGTTGCGCGAGAAGCTGAACGGCCCGCTTTCCACCAAATGCGCCACACCGCCGTAGGGGTTAACGGTAGTGCGATGCCGCCACATGGTGATGGCTGCCCATAGCAGCAACAGCGCGCCAATCACAACCAGCGAGGTGCCCAGACCCGGCAGTCTGATGAAGGGTAGGGGCTGGAGCTTGTCCAGTTCCCACGCCGCCCACAGCGCGGCGATATAAACCAGCGGCGGCGGCAATAGCGTGGCCGGGCGCTTGCTGCTGTTATGCATTGAAAATCTCCTGTTCAAGCCCGAAGGCGAAGCAAATTATGCCGACCCCGGATTATTTTTCGCGCATGAGTTTGGCCAGCGCGGTGACGATGACTGGGGCATCGAATTCACGTCCGCCGATGGCGCGGTAGGCAATGCGCCCGCGCTTGTCCAGAATGTAAGTGGTGGGCAGGCCGCGCACCGTCCAGTACGCCATGGCCTCGCCTTCAAGGTCGAGCAGAATGGGAAATTTGGGCGCAAGCTCGAGTTGTGAGGTAAAGCTCTCGATCACCTCCGCATTTTCGCCCTGGTTGACGGCGAGGATGACCAGCGGTTTTTTGTCGAACGCCAGACGCAAACGTTCCATGGAGGGAAACTCGTGTCGACAGGGCGGACACCAGGTGGCCCAGAAATTCACCAGCACAACTTTGCCTTTGAGCGCAGCGAGATTGACGGTTTTGTCGTCCAGGTCTTTCAGCACCATGTCCGGCGCAGGCAGGCGCGGCTTGACCGCGACCAGCGAGGATTGCAGCGGCGGTGGCGTATCTGCCAGGACGGGCGTGCAAAAGACTCCAGCCAGAAGCCAGAAATTAATCAAACTTTTGCGGACACTGAACATTTTCCAGCCTGCCCTCCTGCAACTTGTCGTCTTTCCACCAGCGATAGATCACATCGAACCGGCTGCCTGCGGGCAGTTCAAACGTGGTCATGCCCTGATTCCAGTCGCCTGGCGCAAACGTCTGTTCAAACGGAAACTGCGACAATTCAAACGCCAGCTTGACTGGCTTGGCGAGCTTGCGCGGCTGCCACTTGGCGATCCAGTCATGTTTTCCCAGCATGGTTTGCGGTGTGCCGAATTCCGGCGTGTAGCGCCACTCGGCCAGACAGTATTTGATGGGCGATCTGGATTCGTTGCGCAGCACGGTCATATACACGCAGGTGCGGGCAAATTCATCGACGGATTTTGCATCCAGCCCGCGTGCCTGCATGAAGGCGCGGGCTTGCTCCGGGCTGATCTGCGTCATGCGGAAATGCACGCCATCCGATTCGGTTTCCCAGGTGGCCAGACGCGTCTCGCCGTTCACCCAGTGGCGGGTTTCGCCAGCACTGACCGTTTGCACCGCAAAAGCAAGCGTCACAGACAAACCGACAGCCAAGCGGTTTTTTCTCTGCGCCTCTGCGTCTCCGTGTTCCATGCTTTTTGCCTCTTCAACCCACTGCGCGCAAAAACTCGTTGCGCAACTGATCGCTGCTTTCAAAGCAGCCAGAAAAAGCCTGCGTGACCACGCGCTCGTCGCCGCGCCGGTCCTCGCCCAGCAGCAAACACAATTGCTCGGCTTCGATAATGCACGCTGCGCCCGCCGCCTTGCCGTGCTGCATCATGGCTTCGGCAATATCGCGCGTCATCCATTCCTGATAAGTGAAACGATGGCCGATGGCGTCCACCAGCCGCGCGATGCGGCCAAAACCATGCAGTCGTCCGCCCGGCACATAAGCCACATGCGCCACGCCGCGAAACGGCACCAGATGATGCGGACACACGCCATGCACGGCAATGCCGCGCACAACCACCATGTCGCGGCGGTCGTCGGCAAAGCCTTCACCCAGTGCTTCGGCCGGGTCGATGGCATAGCCGCCCAGCAGGCGCTTCTGCCACAGCTCGCGCACGCGCAATGCGGTGCGCCCGGTATGCACCGTGTCGGACGGTACGCCGCACGCGGCCAGCAAGGATTTGATGGCCTGCTCGAATGCAGCCGGGTCAAAACTGCCGGTCTGGGCAATGCCATAACCCGCCGGACGGGCGCCGCCTGCGTGGTCACAGTCGGCATGATTGCAATTGGCGTGGTTGTGGGCGTCGGACATTACTTGAACACCGATTTCAGAAAGTCCAGCGTCTGCGTCCAGGAATCAGCATCGGCATGGGCGTCATACTTGAGCGGCAGGCCAAACTGTGCGGCATAGCTGTCGGCCTCGCGGTTGGTGAAAGTGTGTGTTACACCGGGATAACCCACCAGCCTGTAGTCGGCTTTTGCGTTGTCCATCTCGGTCTTGAACGCATCGATTTGCTCGGGCGGCACAATCGGGTCGGCCTCGCCGGTAAACACGCGGATGGCGGGTCTGATCGAGCCGGGCTTCACATTGATATCTGACGCCAGCACGCCGTGGTAGCTGACCACGGCCTTTAACGGTTCGCCTGCACGCGCCACGTTCAGCACCACGCCGCCGCCAAAACAGTAGCCCAGCGCGGCCAGTTCATTCTTTTTCACGCCGGGCTGTCTGGACAGATATTTTTTTGCGGCCTGAAAACGCGCCAGCGCCAGCGGCGGATTTTTATTTACGCTGCCTGCCAATGCAGCGGCCTCTTTCGGGTTTGCCGCTGTTTTGCCCTCGCCATACATGTCCACCACCAGCGCCACATAGCCTGCTTCGGCCAACATGCGTGCGCGCTTGCGGGCGTAATCGTTGACACCCCACCACTCGGGCACCACCAGCACGCCCGGGCGCTTGCTGCGCGCGGCGGTGTCGTAGGCCAGCCAGCCTTTCATCATGCTATCTCCGGCTTTGTAAGTGACTTCCTTGCCAGTGACTGCGGCAAAAGAAAGTGTGGGTATCAGAAGCAGTAAAGACAGCAGATATTTCATGGCTATTCTCCGGAAAGTGCGCATGAGTCAAGAGTAGCACCGCCTGCCGTTCAGAGAAACAAGGTCAGCAGGTCATTCAGAAAACGCTGCCCCAGCGCGGTGGGGCGAATTTGTTCAGGCGAATCTTCCAGCAAGCCCTGCGCGATGGCTTGGCGGAATGCCGCTTCACACACAATCAGGGGCAGCCCGGTGCGCTGCATGAACAGCTCACGCGGTACGCCTGCGTTGAGGCGCAGCGCGTTCATCATGAATTCGAACGGCAGTTCATTGCGTGAAAGTGTGCGTTGCTCGGCGATGTGCTTACCTTCACCTCCGCTTTCTCCCTCA
>CAYTZP010000002.1:61727-78907 GCA_964442685.1 uncultured Thiobacillus sp. | reverse complement strand
CCGCTTTCTCCCTCATCCCTAGCCCCTCTCCCGGAGGGCGAGGGGAGAAGATGTTGCAGATATTGAGCCGGATGTTTGGTGCGCATCTGCCGCACAATACGGTCGTGGAACGACAGCTTGGAATGCGCGCCCGCGCCGATACCCAGATAGTCGCCAAACTGCCAGTAATTCAGGTTGTGGCGGCTGCGGTGTCTTGGCCTGGCGTAGGCGGAGGTTTCGTAATGTTCATAACCCGCTGCACCAAGTTTTTCATCCAGCCAGTCCTGCATGGCGGCACTGGTATCGTCGTCCGGCAGGTTTGCGGGTGGGGTGCGGCCAAACGGCGTGTTCGGTTCCAGCGTCAGATGGTAGCAGGACAGGTGCGGCGGGTTGAATGACAGGGCGGTGCCGATGTCGTGTTGCAGTTGCGCCAGTGTTTGTCCCGGCAACGCAATCATCAAATCCAGATTGAAGGTATCGAAGGTTTTGGCAGCCAGTTCAGCCGCATGCCGCGCTTCGTCTGCGCCATGAATTCGCCCCAGTCTGTGCAGCGCCTCGTCGTTAAAACTCTGGATGCCCAGTGAAACGCGGTTCACGCCCGCCGCACGGTAGCCGCGAAAGCGCCCGGCCTCCACCGTGCCGGGGTTGGCTTCCAGCGTGATTTCCGCCAGCGGTTCCAGCTGAGTCAACGTGCGCACCGTGGTCAGGATGCGGTCGATGCCTTCCGGCGAAAACAGGCTGGGCGTGCCGCCGCCAAAAAACACGCTATGGATTCTGCGACCCCAGATGTCAGGCAGCGCCAGCTCCAGATCGCACGTCAGCGCGTCGATGTAGGCGGCTTCCGGAATGCTGCCCGAAGCGTGCGAATTGAAATCACAGTACGGACACTTCTTTACACACCACGGCAGGTGAATGTACAGCGACAGCGGCGGCGGTGTTGCAGGGGTAGGTTTAAGATGAAGCTGGATATTCATTTTTACAAAGAGGGCGCGGAGGACACAGAGGTAAAAGCGAAAGAAATTTTTCTCTGCGCCCTCCGCGTCCTCTTTGTTATGGCTGTTTCAATTTCTCAACCAGCATCATCAAGGCTTTGCCGCGATGGCTGATGCCGTCTTTCTCCTCGTGCGCCAGTTCGGCGCCGGTCTTGCCGAATTCCGGCAATAGAAAATACGGGTCATAGCCAAAGCCGTTTTCTCCACGCGGGGTGTCGATGATTTCTCCATGCCAGCTGCCTTCGGCAATCAGCGGCTCAGGGTCGTCTGGATGGCGCACCATGACCATGACGCAGTAGTAATGCGCTTTCCGGTTCGGCTCGTTTTTCAGCACCTCGATGAGTTTTTCGTTGTTGCGCTGGTCGGATTTCGGCTCGCCCGCATAACGCGCCGAATACACGCCGGGCGCGCCGCCCAGCGCATCCACGCAGATGCCGGAATCGTCCGCCAGCGCGGGTAGCCCTGTATGCAGTGACGCGTGTCGCGCCTTGGCCAGACAGTTTTCGATGAAGGTGGCGTGCGGCTCGGGGCAATCCGGCACGGCAAAATCCGACTGCGGCGCGACATTAAAACCCAGTGGTTCCAGAATTCGGCGAATTTCACGCAGCTTGCCGGCGTTGCCGGAGGCGATGACGATTTTTTGCATATGGTTTCCTTCTTGCATTTTTATCCGCGAAGGACGTGAAGAAAGGCATAAGAATCTGGTTCTGTCTTCGTGTTCCTTCGCGGCCTTCGCGGATCAATTTTTTAATGCGGCAGTTTGCGCGGCAACCAGTTGGGCAATGCCGGATTGCGCCAGATCCAGCAAGGCATTCAATTCCGTGCGCGAGAACGCTGCGCCTTCGGCCGTGCCCTGCACTTCGATCATGCCGCCCTTGCCGGTCATGACCACATTCATGTCGGTGTCGCAATCCGAGTCTTCGGCGTAGTCCAGATCCAGCACCGGCACGCCGCGATAGACGCCGACGGAAATGGCGGCGACGTGATCGACCAGCGGGGTTTCAACGAGTTTGCCCTGTGCCAGCAGGACGTTGACGGCATCGGCCAGCGCGACATAGGCGCCGGTGATGCTGGCGGTGCGGGTGCCGCCGTCGGCCTGCAACACGTCGCAATCAATGTGGATGGTGCGTTCGCCCAGTTTGGCCAGGTTGACTACGGCGCGCAGCGAGCGACCAATCAGGCGCTGAATTTCCTGGGTGCGACCGGACTGCTTGCCGCGCGCGGCTTCGCGGTCGGTACGGGTGTGGGTGGAGCGCGGCAACATGCCGTATTCCGCCGTGACCCAGCCTTCGCCGCTGCCTATTTTATGTGGCGGGACGCGTTCCAGCACGCTGGCGGTACACAGTACTTTGGTGTCGCCGCATTCAATCAGCACCGAGCCCTCGGCGTGTTTAGTGTAGGCGCGGGTGATGCGCAGAGGGCGCAGGGTGTTGGCGGGGCGGGCGCTGGGACGGGCAAAATCAGTTTGTGTGGTCACGGTATTCTCCTTGTCGGGGAGGAGTTTACCGGATTATTTGCCGCTGATTTTCTTGATGGCGTCCTGGATTTCGGCGATGGCGCGTTCGATTTCGTCGTCCGAAATGGCGGGCGCACGCATAGGCTCGGGTCTTTTGATTTCGGTGGTAAAGCCGTGTTCCGGCAAGGAAAGCGTGGAGATGGTTGCCGCGCTGACATGTTGGGCATCGCCCCAGGTCATGGCTACCAGCGAGAGGTTGTCGCCATTTTCGCCGCCACGGAATTCGGCATGATCCATGATGTGGCGCACGGCGTCTTCCAGGTTGTAGGACGAGATGATGGCGGCTATTTCGGGGATGCTGACCGAGCCCCAGACGCCATCGGTGCTAAGCAGCATGGTGTCGCCATCACGGATGGGGATGGGCGGCGAGCATTCAACTTCTGGCGGAACGTAGCCGCCCAGGCAGTTGCTGACGCGGTTGCGCGCCGGGTGGTGGGCGCTTTCTTCCTCGCTGATGAGGCCGTCCTTGACCATGCGTGCCACAGTGGTGTGGTCTTCGGTGCGGGTAACGAGTTTGCCGTCGCTGAGGAAATACAGACGGGAATCACCTACATGCGCCCAGTAGGCGGTGTCGTTCTGGATGATGGCGGCCACGCAGGTGGTGTGGGGGATTTCCAGCAAGTCGTGCTCCAGCGCGTAATCGTTAATGGCGTAATGCGCGCGCTGGATGGTTTCTTGCAGGAATTTTGATGGGTTGGCCAGGCGCGGGCGTGCCTGTTGCTGGAAATGCTCAGTCAGTATCTGTGCGCAAACCTGTGAGGCAATTTCGCCGTGCATGTGTCCGCCCATGCCGTCCGCTACCACCATGAGCAGGGTATCGCGGCTGTAGGAGTAGGCAACCCGATCCTGATTGTTCTTGCGCCCGCCCTGACGGGAGGCCTGGTAGATGGTGAATTTCATGGCAATGCCTTTTTTTCTACGGCGATCAATCTACAACGCGGGTGTGAACCGGGCGCGTCCGGCTGGCTTGCGCTTCATAAAAGCATCCATATGCAGCGGGTTCAGAAAATCGGCCTGTTCAAGGAGCGTTTCAAGCTGGAAAATAATGAAGTCTTTTGTGTTTGCATGGACGAGTTGTCCAGCAACAGTTTTTGCACTGCATAGACGCTTTGCGGGCGATCCATGTAATTAAGCTGCAAACACCAATCAATGGTTTCGAGTAAATGGCTGGAGTATTCGCCCGACCAGGCGCGCGTGGCGGGCGTGAGTTTGTCGTTCAGCAGGCGCGCATCGGCAGCTTGCGGCGGAATCCCGGCCAGGCACGCGTAGAGACTGGCGCCTACGCTGTAAATGTCAGTCCACGGCCCCAGCCGGTCGCGGTTGTTGTATTGCTCGGGCGCCGCAAACCCTGGCGTGTACATGGGCTGGAGTTTGCTTTCTTCCTGCGTGAGCGTCTGCCGTGCAGCGCCAAAGTCGATCAGCACGGGCGCGCCATCCTGGCGGATGTAGATGTTGGATGGTTTGATGTCCAGATGCAGCAGCTTGTGCGTATGCACTTCGCGCAGGCCGGTCAGCATTTGCGCAAATACGCGCCGGATAAAACCCTCGCGCACATTGCCGCGATTGGCCTGAATATGCTGTTGCAGGGTTTTTCCGCGCTCGTAGCGCATCACCATGTAAACCGTTTCATTGGCGCGAAAGAAGTTGGTCACGCGCACTACGTTGGCGTGGTTGATGCGGGCGAGCGTGCGGCCTTCCTCGAAAAAACATTTCATGCCGTGACGGAAGATCTTGCGATTGTCGTCAGAGTTGGCCTGAACCACGACCGAACCCTCAGTGCGCAGCACCAGTGCGCCAGGCAGGTATTCCTTGATGGCGACTTCTTCTCCCGCAGGGTCGCGCGCCAGGTAAACCATGCTGAAACCGCCGCCACCGATTTTGCGGATGATGGTGTATTCGTTCAGCGTGTACCCGTTTGGCAGGGACTGGTTGGGGTGGGTGGCCATAAATTAAACTGCTATCATCCTTCGCATAAACTGCATGGGGCGGCGTCGATGCCATAAATGCCAAGGCAGGACGTCACCGCCGCACAACAGCCCATTCAACATTCCGCATATTCTCATGATTTATAGCATGACTGGTTATGCCTCCCATTCCGCCAGGGTTGGGGACGCACAGATAAACATCGACCTTCGCTCGGTCAACCAGCGGTATCTGGAAATCACCTTTCGCATGCCGGATGAGTTGCGCATGTATGAATCTGTATTGCGCGAGCAGATCTCGCGCCGCATCAGCCGGGGCAAGCTGGAGTGTCGCATAAGCCAGATTGCGTTGCCGGAGGCTGCAAGCAGTATCGGCCTCAATCCGGCGGTTCTTGAGTTGCTGGCCGGGTGGCAAAAACAGGTACAGGCGCGCTTTCCGGATGCCGCGCCACTGACAACGGCAGATGTTCTGCGCTGGAGCGGCGTAATGTCGTCGCCTGAAGGCGCAGCGGCGGATCACTCGTCCGCGCTTGCAGCGGCGATGGAAGCCGTGTTGCAGGACATGCTCGACAGCCGCGAGCGCGAAGGCGCCAAACTGCGGGCGCACATAGAGCAGCGCCTGTTGTCGGCGCAACAATTGATTGAACAAGCGCGCACCTTACTGCCCGGCCTGCTGGCGGCCTGGCGCGAAAAACTCGCCTTGCGCCTGCGCGAAGCCTTGGGCGACGGGGCGAATGGCGGCGAGCGCGCGGCGCAGGAGTTTGCGGTTTTTGCGCAGAAAATTGATGTCGATGAGGAAATCTCGCGCTTTTCCTCGCACATCGCCGAAGTGCGCCGTGTGCTGGACAAGGGCGGAGCCGTTGGCAAGCGGCTGGATTTTCTGATGCAGGAAATGCAGCGCGAAGCCAATACGCTGGGTTCAAAATCCGTGTCGGTTGAGACCACGCGTATTTCGGTTGAGCTGAAAGTGCTGGTTGAGCAGATGCGCGAACAGATACAGAATATTGAGTAAGTGAAGGCTTGGGCGCCGAGACGCTGAAGACCCCGCGTTGAGATTTTCTCCGCGCCTCTGCGGTAAGGGTTTATATAAGGAAGAATTCATGCAAGGCGTACTGTATGTCGTCGCCGCGCCATCCGGCGCGGGCAAAACCAGTCTGGTCAAGGCATTGCTGAAAAACGATCAGGGTATTCGGCTGTCGGTTTCCTACACCACGCGCGCGCCCCGCCCGGGCGAAGTGGAAGGCAAGGATTACCATTTTGTCAGTCGCGAGGTTTTTGCAGAGATGGCCGGGCGCGGCGAGTTTCTGGAAAGCGCCGAAGTCTATGGCAACTTCTATGGCACCTCGCAGACCTGGATTGCCCGCGAGATTGCCGCCGGCCACGATATTCTGCTGGAGATTGACTGGCAGGGCGCGGAGCAGGTACGCAAGCATTTTCCGCAGGCGGTGTCGATTTTCATCCTGCCACCCTCGTTGAATGCCCTGCGCAACCGCCTGCAAAACCGCGCGCAGGATAGCCAGGAGGTCATCGAAAAACGTCTGGCCGCCGCCTGTGAAGACATCAGCCATGCCGCCAGCTTCGAATATATAATCGTCAATGATGATTTTGATTTGGCATTGCTGGATTTGACCGCTGTCATCAAGGCCGCGCGCCTGGTGACTGCAAGACAGGCGCCAAAACTTGCGCCGTTGTTTGAACAGTTCAATCACTGACCCCCGGGGACAACCATGGCACGCATTACCACTGACGATTGCATGAAGCATATTTCCAACCGTTTTGAGCTGACCCTGGCCGCCACCTACCGTGCGCGCCAGCTGGCGCAGGGTTCGCAACCCATGGTGGATGCGCGCGACAAGCCCACGGTAATGGCGTTGAAGGAAATTTCCGCCGGCAAGGTCGGACTGGAAATTCTCAACCGTGGCAAGGCCTGAAACGCCGGTTTCTGATTCTCCCCGCCAGGCCGATTCTGTTGCGTCGGGCTTACGGCACACGCCGATCCTGGCGGCCGATTTCTCCGGGCTGGCGCCGCAGCTAAGCTATCTTGCATCAGACGATATCGAGCTGGTGCGCGATGCCTTCTATGTCAGCCGCGATGCCCATGCCGGGCAGTTCCGTAAAAGCGGCGAACCCTATATTTCGCACCCGCTGGCGGTCGCCGATATTCTGGCTGGCTGGCATCTGGATGCGCAGACACTGGCTGCCGCACTGCTGCACGATGTTGTGGAAGATACCGACGCTACGGCTGAGGACATCAAGACGCGCTTTGGCAAGGCGGTTGCGCATCTGGTTGAAGGCGTATCCAAGCTCGACAAACTTTCCTTTGCCAGCGAACAGCACGCCCAGGCGGAAAACTTCCGCAAGATGTTGCTGGCCATGGCGCAGGATGTGCGGGTCATTCTTATCAAACTGGCCGACCGTTTGCACAATATGCGCACCCTGGGCGAGTTGCGCCCGGAAAAACGCAAGCGTATTGCTGCCGAAACCCTGGAAATTTATGCGCCGATCGCCAACCGCCTGGGTTTGCATCGGGTCTTTCAGGAAATGGACGACCTCGGTTTCCAGTATCTGCATCCCACCCGCTACCGCGTGGTCAGCAAGGCGGTCAAGGCGGCGCGTGGCAACCGCCGCGAACTGGTAGGCAAGATCAGCATTGCCATCCAGGAAAAACTCGCCAGCGCGGGGGTGGAAGCGACCGTGACCGGGCGTGAAAAACACCTCTATAGCATCTACAAGAAAATGCAGGAAAAAAACCTGGCATTTTCCGAAGTCTTCGACATTTACGGCTTCCGTGTTGTGGTCAAGGATGTGCCCTCGTGCTATCTGGCGCTGGGCGCGCTACACGCCCTGTACAAGCCGATTCCCGGCAAGTTCAAGGATTACATTGCGATTCCCAAGGCCAATGGCTACCAGTCGCTGCATTCCATCTTGTTCGGGCCGCAGGGCACGCCGCTGGAAATCCAGATTCGCACCACCGACATGCACCGCTTTGCCGAAACCGGCGTGGCCTCGCACTGGCTGTACAAAAGCTCGGATGCTGCACTGTCCGATGTGCAGAAGCGCACCCATCGCTGGCTACAATCCCTGCTCGACATCCAGGCCGACAACAAGGATTCGCCGGAATTTCTGGAACACATCAAGGTCGATCTGTTTCCCGATGATGTGTATGTGTTTACCCCCAAGGGCAAGATCATGGCGCTGCCGCGCGGCGCGACGGCGGTGGATTTTGCCTACGCCGTGCATACCGATGTGGGTCATCACTGTGTGGCGGTCAAGATCAACCATGAGCTTATGCCCTTGCGCACGCAACTCAGAAACGGCGATCACGTCGAAATCATAACGGCCGCCAAGGCTGCGCCCAACTCTGCCTGGCTTAATTTTGCCGTGACCGGCAAGGCGCGTTCGCATATCCGGCAGTTCATGCGCACGGCCAAGGCCGAGGATGCCGCGCAACTCGGACAAAGCCTGCTGGAAAACGCTATCCGCGCACTCAACCCGCAAGCGCCATCGCCTACAGCCCCCAGCTTGCGCAAACTGCTGCGCGAAACCAGCTACAAATCCGTTGACGAGTTGTATGCCGATGTTGGTCTGGGGCGCAAGCCTGCCATGGTGGTGGCGCATCAATTACTGCATATGATGGGCGATGAAAGCGGCCGCGAGCCGCATCCGCAAACCATCACCATACGCGGCACGGAGGGCGTGCCGGTGCAACTGGCCAGTTGCTGCCATCCCATCCCCGGCGACCCCATTCTGGGCTTCATCCATAAAGATCGCGGCCTGGTCATTCATACCCATGACTGCCCTGCCATCCGCAACTTTCGCGCCGACCCGGAAAAATGGCTGGACGTGGAATGGGAAACCGCGCCCGGCAACCTGTTCGATGTTGCCATCAAACTCGTTGTAGCCAACCAGCGCGGCGTGCTGGCGCATGTCGCCAGCGGCATCTCAGCGCAAGGCTCGAACATTGGCAATGTGTCGATGGAAGAAGAGGACGGCAGCCCATACACCATGCTCTACTTCACTCTGCAAGTTGAAGACCGCTTGCATCTGGCGCGTGTCATGCGTGCGCTCAGACAACTACCCGAAGTCGTGCGCATCATGCGCATGAAGGGCAAAAAGGACGGACGCGCGGCGGTGCAGCAGTGAACCGTGAGCAGTGAACAGTGAGAAGTAAACAAGTGAACGGAAAAACAGCATGAAAACCATCATCTCCACCCCCGACGCCCCCGCCGCCATCGGCACCTACTCGCAAGCTGTAAAAGTGGATGGCACGGTGTACCTGTCCGGGCAGATCGGCCTGGATCCCGCTTCCATGCAACTGGTCGAAGGCATCGAGGCGCAAATCCATCAGGTGTTCAAGAACCTGTCAGCCGTGTGCGAGGCCGCTGGCGGTTCGCTGGCGGACATTGTAAAACTGAACGTGTTCCTGACCGATCTGGCGCACTTCGCCAAGGTCAACGAAATCATGGGCCAGTATTTCCAGCAGCCTTACCCGGCGCGCGCCGCCGTTGGCGTGGCGCAATTGCCAAGAGGCGCGCTGGTGGAAGCCGATGGCGTGATGTCGGTTTGACACAAGCTTGAACCACAGAGACGCAGAGGGCGCGGAGAAAAAGCGCAAACAAATTTTGATCATGATCTTCTCTGCGCCCTCTGCGTCTCTGCGGTAAGTCTCTGGCAATTTTGATATCCAGTGAGTTTCACTTTCCCTATTTCGGACGCGGTCACGAGCAGGCTCGCCAAACTGGGGCTGCATCGTGACGCCGACCTGGTGCTGCATGTGCCGCTGCGCTGGGAAGACGAAACCCGGCTGACGGCGATCCGCGATCTCATTCCTGGCCGTTCCGCCGTGGTGCAGGCCACTGTGCTTAGTTCGGAAGTGGTGTACCGGCCACGCCGCCAGCTGGTGGCCACGGTGGCCGACGATAGCGGGCAACTGGTGCTGCGCTTTCTGAATTTTTATCCCAGCCAGATTCAGGCGCTTGCTGTCGGCAAGCTGTTACGCATTTCCGGCGAAGTGCGTGGCGGCTTTTTCGGCGCCGAAATGATTCATCCGCAAACCCGCGCCGTGACTGCCGATGCGCCCATGCCGCAGAGCCTCACACCCGTGTATCCCACTACTGCAGGACTGGGGCAGATCACCTTGCGCAAGCTGATTGCGCGGGCGCTGGAAAGCTTTAATCTGGATGAAACCCTGCCCGCGCCAACGTATGCAGACTTTGGCTTTACCGACTTTTCTACTGCCATTCGTGTATTGCACGCGCCCTCGCCGGAACAAGACCTGAGCCAGCTGGAAAGCCGTAACCATCCGGCTTTCCGCCGCCTGGCGTTTGACGAGTTGCTGGCGCAGCAGTTTTCACTGCGGCTGGCGCGTGCGGCGCGTGCGGCAAAAACCGCACGCGCACTCGAGCCAGAAAAAACGCTGGCCGCATCACTACGCGCCGCATTGCCGTTTGCCCTGACTGCGGCGCAGGAAAAAGTCTGGTGCGAAATCAGCGCCGATCTAGCTCGCGAGCAGCCCATGCGCCGCCTGTTGCAGGGCGATGTCGGCAGCGGCAAGACCGTGGTCGCCGCGCTGGCGTGTTTGCAGGCGATTGGCAACGGTGCGCAGGTCGCCATCATGGCTCCCACCGAAATCCTGGCCGAACAGCATTACCAGAAATTGCACGCATGGCTGGAGCCGCTGGGCATCCGCGTGGCCTGGCTGGCCTCGGCGCTGCCAGCCGCAAAAAAGAAGCAGGCCATTGCCGATATTGCCGCCGGCCATGCCCAGCTTGCCGTAGGCACGCACGCGCTGTTTCAGAAGGAAGTGCGTTTCAACAATCTGGCGCTGGCCATTGTCGATGAACAGCACCGCTTTGGCGTGCATCAGCGCCTGGCGCTGCATGAAAAAGGTCGCGCACACGACGATAGCGAACCGCATCAGTTGATGATGTCGGCCACGCCCATCCCGCGCACACTTGCCATGAGTTATTTTGCCGACCTGGATGTCTCCACCATCGACGCGCTGCCGCCAGGGCGCACGCCCGTCACCACCAAGCTGGTATCCGATGCGCGGCGCGATGAAATCCTGCATCGTGTGCGTGATGTTTGTCGCGATGGCGGGCAAGCCTATTGGGTGTGTCCGCTGATTGAAGAATCCGAGAAAGTGCAATTGCAAACTGCGCTCGATACGCATGCCTTCCTGCAACAGCAACTGCCGCAACTCAATGTTGGACTGGTACACGGGCGCATGAAGACTGGTGACAAGAATGCGGTCATGGCCGCGTTTCAGCGAAACGCGCTACAGGTGCTGGTGTCTACCACCGTCATCGAAGTCGGTGTGGATGTGCCCAATTCCTCGCTCATGATCATCGAACACGCAGAACGTTTTGGCCTTTCACAGCTGCACCAGCTCAGAGGCCGCGTCGGGCGTGGCAGCCGCGAATCCGTCTGTGTCCTGCTGTACCAGAACCCGCTTTCGCAAGACGCGAGCAGCCGCCTGAAAATAATCTACGAATCCACCGACGGCTTTGAAATCGCGCGTCAGGATTTGCTATTGCGCGGCCCGGGCGAACTGCTGGGCGCACGCCAGAGCGGTGTGCCCTTGCTGAGGTTTGCCGATCCCGAACGTGACGCGGATTTGCTGGAAGCCGCCAGCCGCATCGCCCCGCAACTCATCCGCCACAATTTGCAAGCGGTACGAGCGCATCTCGCGCGCTGGCATGGTGCCGGCGGGGCCGTCGCCTGATTCATCTGCTAGCGTAGTCTTGCCGGAGTATGAATTAACCATTTGGTTACCGCTGGGGTGTGACGTAATTTGCGTGACATGCATAAGGAACCTCAGATCAATTCCTCCATGAGCCGCGTTGCAGCCGTATTTCGCCGTCTGGCGCGAAGCACTGCGCCAAAGCCAGCGGCAAAATACGGCGCAACCCGCCCGGGCATAGATATGCCCATGTTCAAGCCTTGGGGCATCAATATGCCCATGTTCAAGCCTTGAGGCGCTGGTTCTGCGGGCGAACTGCTGCGTTGTGCACCTCGGCATCGTATCCAGATACGACCTTCGTCGCACGCCTTGCATTTCGCCCGCAGAACCGAGCGCGCGGCCATGTGGGAATTGATCAGAGGTTCCATAACTACACAACAAGGCGGAGAACATGCAAAAAGAGATTTTCTGAAAGGACTGGCGTTGCTTTCGCTGTCAGCCGGCGTAAAAGCGGACAACACCATGACCCTGGGGATATACCCGGGAACCGGCAAGGCTGATATTGATAGCTATGATTTTCGTGAAGCAGCGCTGCCTTTTGCCCGCGCCATGAGTGCAGCCGTGGGGCAGGATGTCAATCTGGTGCTGTTTCGCAGTATCAAGAATGTGTTGAACTCGCTCGAAAAAGGCCGGCTGGATGCGTATTTTGTGCCGCCTACAGTGGCGGTTTCGGTATTGGATAAAAACTATTCGCCGGTGGCGCGGGTCAGAGATCAGGCGACGGGCATGTTGATTAAACGGGTAGGTGAGGCGGTGGAGTCGGTCGCGCTGACCGAAAAGGAATCCTGGCTGGACGTGATGTCGCGTTATGTTATCAAGCGCAGTCGCAACGTGCCGCAGATCACCAACTTCAAAACCCAGGAAGATGTGGTGCTGGCGCTCAAAAACGGCCTTGTTCAGGCAGGCAGCCTGCGTTCTGCCAAAGCCGCGGAATTACTTGCTGCGGGCGGCTATGAAACCTGGTTCAATCTGCCTGCTACGCCAGATTTCACCATCATGGTGAGTGACCGCTACAGTCAGGCGCAACAGGATAATATTGGCCGTGCTGCCGTGGCGCTGGATGCCGCCAGGATTCAGGCGCTACAGAAAACCATCCACAGCAAGGTGACTGGATTTGTCATTGATAAGGATGCGGACTACAAAACCATCAAGGCCGCGATGGCTGCTTCGGGTTATCTGGACTGAGATCGGTGAGGCAATCAAGCGAAACGGCGCAGTTTTCGGGATAATTCTGATTTTGTTTGTAGCGGGATTCTGTTGTGCGTTTCAAACTGGCGGCAGCCGAGTCGGGCTGGCTGCGTCATCCTTTACTTTTACCCCGAGCCTATCGCAGATGGCTGGCGGATGAAGGCTCATTAACTGCCCGGCTCAAGTCGGGCTGCGATGGGTTTTCTGTTCGTTTGCTAAGAGCAGGCAAGGCGCGCCCCAATCATGACGAGACTGTCCCCCTGCGTTTGCGGAGAGCGTGGCAGCGGGTATTTGTTCGCGAGGTGGCGTTGCGGTGCGGCGAGAAGGATGTTGTTTTTGCACATAGCGTCATACCTGCGGCTTCACTGCGTGGTGCATGGGCACAAGTGACACGCCTGGGTACGCGCCCTTTGGGAGAGGCACTGTTCAGTAATCCGCGTGTGGTGCGCGGCGAACTTCAGTATCGGCGCATATCAACGCGGCATCCCTTGCTGCGCGAGGCGCAACGCGCGAGCCTGGGTAAGGGCGCAAAGCAGTTGTGGGCGCGGCGTTCGGTGTTTGCGCTGGATGGGCATCCGCTGATGGTGACGGAAGTTTTTCTACCGGAGATTCTTGGGGTAGAACGTGAACGCTGAGAACAAAGCTTTGCCACATCGCTACGTTCGCTTGCTGCGGCTGGACAAGCCTGTCGGCATTTTGTTGTTGTTGTGGCCCACGCTGTGGGGCCTGTGGTTTGCTGCGGGCGGATTGCCGCCGCTAACTGTGCTGCTGATTTTTGTTGCAGGTGTGGTGCTGATGCGATCGGCTGGCTGCGCGGTGAACGATTTTGCCGACCGCAATTTTGATGCGCATGTGGAGCGTACCAAACAGCGGCCTTTGGCGACGGGCGAAGTTTCATCGAAGGAAGCGCTGCTGCTAGCGGGCGGCTTGTCATTGCTGGCTTTTTTGCTGATTCTGCCATTGAACAAGCTGGTGATCGCACTGTCTGTACCGGCCTTGTTTCTGGCAGCGAGCTACCCCTTCACCAAGCGTTTTCTGGCGATTCCGCAAGCCTATCTGGGCATGGCCTTTGGCTTCGGTATTCCCATGGCATATGCCGCAGTGCGTGGAGAAATTCCTGTTGATGCCTGGCTATTGCTGCTGGCCAATCTGTTCTGGTCAGTAGCCTACGATACGGAATATGCCATGGTGGACAGGCCGGATGATCTGAAAATCGGCATTCGCACATCAGCCATTACCTTTGGGCGATTTGATATCGCGGCGATTGCGCTGTGTTATGCCGCCACGCTGGGCTTGCTGGTCTGGGTGGGCTGGCGTAACGGTTTGGTCTGGCCGTTTCATGCCGGGCTGGTGGCGGCGGCTGGGATTGCGGCTTATCACCTGCGGTTGATACGCCATCGTGAGCGCCAGGCGTGCTTCAAGGCCTTTCTGCACAATACCTGGTTTGGTTTTGCGGTGTTTGCGGGTTTGTTGCTGGCGCTTTTATAGCGGCGAAGTATGAAAAAGCCCGCTTGTGGGCGGCTCGCCACCCTAATGAAAAAAGGCCGCTTACGCGGCCTTTTTTTGCGATAGCTGCGATTGCAGCTTTGCGATCAATGTTCGCCCAGCACCGATACGGTGATGTTGGCGGTGACATCGGTATGCAGCGACAGCACCACGGCGTAGTCGCCAATGGTCTTGAACGGACCTTCGGGCAGGCGGACTTCAGCCTTGGTGACGTCATGGCCTTGGGCGTTCAGAGCTTCGGCGATGTCGGCATTGCCAACAGAGCCAAACAGACGGCCATCCACACCGGCTTTCTGGCTGATCTGGATCATCAAACCTTCGAGCTTTTCAGCGCGAGCCTGGGCGGCAGCCAGCTTGGCGGCCTGTTCTTTTTCCAGCTCGGCGCGGCGGGTTTCAAATTCGGCGATGTTGGTCGCAGTGGCACGCTTGGCATGGCCGCCGGGGATGAGGAAGTTACGGGCATAGCCGTCCTTGACTTTGACCACGTCGCCCAGGTTGCCGAGGTTGACCACTTTTTCCATCAGAATGATTTGCATGGCGGTCTCCTAATTAGTGCAGGTCGGTGTAGGGCAACAGCGCCAGGAAGCGGGCGCGTTTGATGGCGGTGGACAGCTGGCGCTGGTAATGCGCCTTGGTGCCGGTGATGCGGGCAGGAATGATCTTGCCGTTTTCGTTGATGAATTCCTTCAGCACATCGACATCCTTGTAATCCACTTCCTTCACGCCATCGGCGGTAAAGCGGCAGAATTTGCGGCGCTTGAACAGGCCACGGTTGCCGCTGTCGCGGCGGGGCTTTGCATCTTTCTTTGTATTGGGACGGGGCATTTGGCTGGCTCCAGATTAAATTTTGCGATTAATTCACGCGCTGTGCGCGATGGAACAGGGGCATCAAGCGGCTGCGTCAGCGGGCTTGGCTTCGCCTTCCATCAGCGAACGGGATTTTTCTTCTTTCATCATGGGCGAAGCAGCGGTCACGGCTTCGTTCTTCTGGATGATGAGGTGACGCAGGACGGCATCGTTGAATTTGAAGCCATGCTCCAATTCGGCCAGGGTTTCCTGGTCGCATTCGATGTTCATCATCACATAGTGTGCCTTGTGCATCTTGGCGATGGGATAAGCCAGCTGGCGGCGACCCCAGTCTTCCAGACGGTGAATCTGGCCGGCGCGGGACGTGATGTTGGTGCGGTAACGCTCGATCATGGCGGGCACTTGCTCGCTTTGATCGGGGTGCACGATAAAGACGATTTCGTAATGGCGCATAACACTCCTTTCGGTTAAAAGCCCCCCACAGCGCAAGTGGTGGAGCAAGGGAAGCGCAGCATTCTACGCGCAACTTGCTGAAAAAACAAGCAGATGCACGGGGCAGATGCACGGGGCGGGAGTCGCCCCGCTGCTTATCCGCGCACGCAATCGACGTAGTAGCTGACCCCGCTGGCGCTCTGTTCTTTGACCAGGCCATGAATGTCGGTTTCAAAGCCGGGAAATTTTTCGTTGAACTCACGCGCGAATTGCAGGTAGCGCACGATGGTCTTGTTGAAGCGCTCACCCGGAATCAGCAGCGGAATGCCGGGCGGGTAAGGCGTTAACAACACGCTGGTCACGCGGCCTTCCAGTTCGTCGATGGGCACGCGGTCGATGTCGCGGTGCGCCATTTTCGCAAATGCATCCGAAGGCTTCATCGCCGGTTGCATCTCGGACAGATACATTTCCGTCGTCAGGTGCGCGATGTCGTGTTGCTTGTAAATGCCGTGAATCTGGTCGCACAGGTCTTTCAGGCCGATGCGCTCATAGCGCGGGAATTTGGCGACGAATTCCGGCAGTACCCGCCACAGCGGCTGGTTCTTGTCGTAGTCGTTCTTGAACTGCTGCAACTCGGTGACCATGGTGTTCCAGCGGCCTTTGGTAATGCCGATGGTAAACATGATGAAGAAGGAATACAGGCCGGTTTTCTCGACAATGATGCCGTGCTCGGCCAGGTATTTGGTGACAATGGCAGCCGGAATGCCCGACTCGGCAAAGTCGCCGTCCACATCCAGGCCGGGGGTGATGACGGTGGCCTTGATCGGGTCGAGCATGTTGAAGCCTTCGGCCAGATTGCCAAAGCCGTGCCATCTTTCGCTATCCCGCACCACCCAGTCGCTGGCTTCGCCGATGCCTTCTTCGGCCAGCGTGTCCGGCCCCCAGACCTTGAACCACCAGGAGTCGCCGAATTCTTCATCGACCTTGCGCATGGCGCGGCGGAAGTCCAGCGCCTCGGCAATGGATTCTTCCACCAGTGCAGTGCCGCCGGGCGGTTCCATCATCGCTGCCGCTACATCGCACGAGGCGATGATGGCGTACTGCGGACTGGTGGAGGTGTGCATCAGGTAGGCTTCGTTGAAAATGTCGCGGTCGAGCTTGCGGGTTTCCGAATCCTGGATGAGGATTTGCGACGCCTGCGACAAGCCCGCCAGCAGCTTGTGCGTGGACTGCGTGGAGAACACCATGGATTCCTTGCAGCGCGCGCGATCTCGGCCAATGGCGTGCATCCCGCGATAGTAATCGTGGAAGGTGGCGTGCGGCAGCCAGGCTTCATCAAAGTGCAGAGTGTCGATCCTGCCATCGAGCATGTCCTTGATGGCATCGACGTTGTAGAGAATGCCGTCGTAAGTGCTTTGGGTGATAGTGAGAATGCGCGGTTTACCTTTGGTTTTGCTGGCAAAGGGATGGGCGGTGATTTTCTTCTGGATGCTTTCCCAGGTGAATTCCTCCTTGGGAATCGGCCCGATCAACCCGTAATGATTGCGTGTCGGCGTCAGAAACACCGGAATCGCGCCAGTCATGGTAATCGCGTGCAGGATGGATTTGTGACAGTTGCGATCCACCACTACCACGTCGTCCGGCGCCACAGTGGAATGCCACACCATCTTGTTGGAGGTGGATGTGCCGTTGGTGACGAAGAACAGATGATCGCAGTTGAAAATGCGCGCCGCGTTGCGCTCGGAAGCCGCCACCGGGCCGGTATGGTCCAGCAACTGGCCGAGTTCATCCACCGCATTGCAGACATCCGCGCGCAGCATGTTTTCGCCAAAAAACTGGTGGAACATTTGCCCGACCGGCGATTTAAGAAACGCCACCCCGCCGGAGTGGCCGGGGCAGTGCCAGGAATAGGAACTGTCAGCCGCGTAATGGGTGAGTGCGCGGAAAAATGGCGGCGGCAGCGAATCCAGGTAAGCGCGCGCTTCGCGCACCACATAGCGGGCGATGAATTCCGGCGTGTCCTCAAACATGTGGATGAAGCCATGCAATTCCTTCAGCACATCGTTGGGAATATGCCGCGAAGTGCGGGTTTCACC
>CAYTZP010000002.1:11154-61627 GCA_964442685.1 uncultured Thiobacillus sp. | reverse complement strand
TCCCTCAAATCTTGGGCAGGGTGACGCCAGTCTGCCCCTGGTACTTGCCGCCGCGATCCTTGTATGAGGTTTCGCAGATTTCGTCTGATTCCAGGAACAGCATTTGCGCCACGCCTTCGTTGGCGTAGATGCGCGCGGGCAACGGCGTGGTATTGGAAAACTCCAGCGTCACATGGCCTTCCCACTCAGGCTCCAGCGGCGTGACGTTGACAATGATGCCGCAACGCGCATAGGTCGATTTGCCGAGGCAAATGGTCAGCACATTGCGCGGGATGCGGAAGTATTCCACCGTGCGCGCCAGCGCAAAGGAGTTGGGCGGGATGATGCAGGATTCGCCGCTGATTTCGACAAAAGAATCCGGATCGAAAAACTTGGGATCGACCAGGGTGTGGTTGAGGTTGGTGAATACCTTGAATTCGCCCGCGCAACGCACGTCGTAGCCATAGGACGAGGTGCCGTAGGAGACAATACGCTTCCCGGCAACTTCTTTAACCTGACCCGGCTCAAACGGGTCGATCATGCCGTGGTTCTCGGCCATGCGGCGTATCCATTTGTCGGACTTGATGCTCATCCTGCTCTCTGGGTTAGCGTGAAACAGATAATTATCCACGAAGTGACCGGGAAACTTGCAAAAAACAAAAGGGAGCCGGTTGGCTCCCTTTTTTTTGCGGTTCCTTATGACACTCAGGTGTTCTGAATCACGATGTTGGGGAACTTGCTGGTGTGATCCACCGCCGATTCGCCGATCTTGACTGCCACCCGGCGGGCGATGCCACGATAGATGTCGGCAATGCGCGATTCGGGGGCGGCCACCACGGTGGGTTTGCCGGCATCGGTTTCTTCGCGGATTTGAATATCCAGCGGCAAGGCGCCGAGGAATTCGACATTGTAGTCGGAACACATTTTTTCGCCGCCACCCTGGCCGAAGATGCGCTCTTCATGGCCGCACTTGGAGCAGATGTGCAGGCTCATGTTTTCCACCACGCCCATGATGGGGATACCGACCTTCTCAAACATCTTCAAACCCTTGCGTGCATCGATCAACGCAATGTCCTGCGGCGTGGTGACGATGACAGCGCCTGTGACCGGCACGCGCTGCGCCAGGGTCAGTTGCACGTCACCCGTACCGGGCGGCATATCGACGACGAGATAATCCACATCTTTCCAGTTGGTGTCGTTGAGCAGTTGTTCCAGCGCCTGGGTCACCATGGGGCCGCGCCACACCATGGGGGTGTCGGGATCGATCATGAAACCGATGGACATGGCTTGCAGGCCGTGACCCATCATGGGTTCCAGGGTCTTGCCGTCGTTGGATTCGGGGCGGCCGTTGATGCCCAGCATCATCGGCTGGGAGGGGCCGTAAATGTCGGCATCCAGCATGGCAACGCTGGCGCCTTCGGCGGCCAGCGCAAGTGCCAGGTTCACTGCGGTGGTTGATTTGCCCACGCCGCCCTTGCCGGACGCGACTGCGATGATGTTCTTGATGCCGGGGACAAGTTTCACCCCTTTTTGCACGCTGTGCGAAACCACTTTGAAGCTGACGTTGGCGGTAGCACTGGCCGCGCCGGCAGACTTGAGCTTGTCCTCGATCATGGCCTTGATGTCGGCAATTTGACTCTTGGCGGGGTAGGACAGCACCACATCCAGGCTGACATTGTCACCGTCAGTCTTGATGTTTTTGACGGACTTGGTGGCGATAAAGTCCTTTTTGGTATTGGGATCAATCAGTTCCTTAAGGGCGGACTGTACTTGTTGCTCTGAAACGGCCATGGTTACTCCAGAAATACCCGATTAAATTGCTCAAGTATAGCGATTTCGATACACGCGGGCAACATTGTCTGGCGACATGTTGCTCTTGGATGTGGGTTTACTTGCAGGGGTCTACAGCGGGTTTGCGCGTGCCCATGATGGCTCCCTTGGGGCGCTTGACCTTGGAACGTACTTTCTTGAAACCCTTGACGCAAGGGTCGATTGCAGGCTTGCCAGCGGTTGTCCCGACGGGTGTGACGGCTGCTGCGACTGCCGTCTTGGGTGCAGGAGCGGGTGCCGCAGGCGCTTCAAGCGGAGCGGCGGCCAGTATTGGCGCGGACGCTATCGCCGGTGCAAATACAGGTGACGCAACAACAGGCGGTTGGGGTGGTGTGACTGGCTGCGCGACAGGAGCAGGGGCAGGTGTTGTCGCTACAGGCGCTGCGGCTTCGCCTGGCTCCGGGGTACCTGGTTGCGGCTGGGCAAATCCGTTAAATCCGGCGAAGGGCATCATCCAGAATGGCTGGATAGGCACTGCTTGCTGCACAGGTAGCGAGGGCACTGGCATGGCCTGTATCGGGAATTGCTGTATGGGGAAGTAGGCCGGCATTGATGGCAACGGCATCGGGCGCGGCTGAATCATCCAAGTTGGCTGTTGCCATGGTGCGGTGGGTGGCATGGCAGGCGGCATCGTCGGCATCATCATGGGTTGCGCCATAAATCGATTTGGCATTGCGGGCGACGGCATCAGCCCTTGGGGGGGCATCCAGGGTGCAAATGGCATGGGGGTGGGCATGGGCGCTTGCATGCTGGCCATGGGCGGCACCGGCTGGCGAATCGGGTTCAGCCAGGGGAAGTAAGACTGCGATACGCCAAACGGCATGGCAGGCTGCTGCATGGGCGCCCAAAGCACCGGCACTTGCTGGGGGAACATGGCCGGGGCGACCGGACTCACAGGCGCAACCGGCAAGCGCACGGGCACGCCGGCAGTGGGCATCTGCATCATGGCAGGCATCGGAGTCGGTACAGGTGCTGGAATAGGTGCAGACAACGGCATCATTGGCGCTGGCGCCAGTGTGGAACCCATCTTGAAAATAGGCGCAAACAGCGGGAAGCCGCCAAATGGCACTGTCGGTGCAGCTTGGGGTAAAGGCTGCATGGCAAAAGCGGGTGCAGCGGGCAGCGGGAAAGTGCTTGGAGCGGCGATCGGGAAAGCCGGCATTGCCGGGCGTGGCGCCATTGCGGGGACAAAGGCTGGCGCCACCACAGGCGTAACCGGCATGGGCAGATACGGGTTAGCGGGGTAGGGCATAGCCGGGGCGCCAGCTTCTTCGTCATGTGCGCGTTGGGCGGTGCTGGTATGCAGAGGGTATGTTTGTGCAGCGGGCGCGGCTGCAACCGCCGATTGTGCGGTTGTTACGGACTTGGCTTCAACTACTGGCGCATTGGCAGCAGTCGTGGCGGGCAGCGGGGTTGCGCTGAGTGCGGCGACATACTCGGCGGGGGACAGCAAGCGTGGGTTGCGAGCGGGGGCATAGGTTGGCGGGGCAATGTCCTGCGGCATCAGCACCTGGCGATCAGCCGTTGCTGCCTGCGGCCACATGGCGCAGATCAGCAGAGGAAGCGGGGCGAGCGCGAATCGGCTTGAAGGGAAGGATTTTTGCATCTTGATTCTCCTGGCAATGACGCCATCATACGCTTGTATGGTGGTGAGCCACCAGTACGGCTTCTGGCACCTGCAAGCGGATTGCGGTGACCATTTCGCCCATCAAACCGCGGCGATGCCGGTGCGAAACCCAGAGCAGATTGAGCCGCATGTCCAGATTGGCAAAGACCACTTCGGGGTAACAGCTCAGTACGGCGGCCAGATGTGATTGTGTGTGCTGGATATACTCCGCCTGACGCGATTTGAGCTTGGGCATCAGCATCATGAAGTCGCACAATGCCGTGCCGTTTTCATCGTGGGTCGGGGCGATTTTCCACAGGGGTTCGCCCGGACGGATGGCAGGGGCTGGGCGGAGTGCGTGTTCGGAGCGTTGAACCAGCAGCACTGCGTTCTCCTTTCAGAAAAAGCATATCGGGCGATTCGCCGCCGTGCCGCCGTCAAATGCCGGAACGACATGCTTGTTCAGACCTGGCTGACTGCGATTATGTCTTGTCGGCAATTGCCGCCATTGCTGCGCCATGGTGCAAGTGGCGTACATCGCGGTGCAGGAAGTGCGCCAGCTCTTCCAGCGCCAGGCGGTACACGTCACGCTTGAATTCAACCACGGACTCAAGCTCGATCCAGTAATCACACCAGCGCCAGGCGTCAAACTCCGGGTGTCCGCTGGCGCGCAGGCAAACATCGGTGTCACGACCGGTCATTCGCAGCAAGAACCAGATCTGCTTCTGTCCCCGGTACTGGCCGCGACAATCGCGCTTAACCCAGTGACTGGGCACGTCATAGCGTAACCAGTTGCGCGTTCTGCCCAAAATGCGCACATGCTCAGGCTTGAGGCCGACTTCCTCATTCAGTTCGCGGTACATGGCCTGCTCGGGCGATTCTCCGGACTGGATGCCGCCCTGGGGAAATTGCCAGGCATGTTGCTTGATTCGTTTGGCCCAAAACACCTGGTTTCTGCTGTTGCACAAAATGATACCGACATTGGGGCGGTAGCCGTCACGGTCGATCATCGCCGCCACCTTTCACTCAAATACTCTCTGGTAACATTCTTTCATACCGTCGAAAAATTGCAACCAAGCCATGCCGCATCTCCTGTTTGTTCTCGGGCTTTCTTTGCCTTTCATCCCGTTGCAGGCAGGGTGTTCCAATATGGCGCCTGCCGACAAAGCCGTCGCTGTTTTCAAGGGTGTGCACGAATTTGGCTCAACCGCAGTCGCGTTCAGCCCCAATGGCCAGTTTGTCGTTTCCGGCGGTCATCAGGGAGATGTCAAGCTGTGGGATTTGCGGCAGAACAAATCCCTGGCTGAAATGCGCCCGCACCAAGGCGCTGTGCGTGCCATCGCCATTTCGGACAATCGCATGTTTGCCACGGCGGCTGACGATGGGCGTATTTTTATCTGGGATAACGCCAAGACCCGCACGCATAAAACCGATACGCTCATTAGCTCGCTGACCTGATTTCAGGGCAAGCTGGTGAGCGGACACGATGACGGCAGCCTGCGGGTGTGGGACAAGTCGTTGAAAGAAATCAACAAAACCGAGCTGGATGAAGATGTGGAAGGGCTTGCGGTCAGCCGCGACAGGCTGGCCGTGGCGACGGCCAAACGCATTGTTATTTACGATTCGGCTTTTAAGGTGCAAAAAATGCTGGATACCAATGGCACCACGCCGCACGACTTGCAATTCAGCCCCGACGGCAAAATGCTGGCGGCGGGCGGCTGGTTTCGCCTGCATGTGTGGGATTTGGCCACGGGGCAACATCGCAGCATTCCCACCGAGCACGGCGGTTTGTTGACTTCAGTGTCATTCAGCCCGGATGGTAAGCGCATCGTCTCGCTGGGGCGGCATACCGACTCCGCCATCCGCATTGTGGATACGCAAAATTTTCAGGTCGAGCGGCGTTATCAGGCGCACGAGCTTTGCGGTGCCATGGTGCGATACAGTCCGGACGGGCGCTGGCTGGTGTCGGCTTCAGATGATGAGAGCATCCGCTTTTATGACTTGTCCAAGCCGTATCAACCGGGCAAAAATTACGAAGAAGCATTCGGCGCGGCTTCAGTACAGCATTGATATGCTGACAAATTTGCGGGCGCTAATCAGCCAGTGGCCTGTTCTCTTTGAACCAGCGCAGTTCGCGCGCGAACATGGCCAAATCCAGCCCCCACTGCTTTCCGAGGCTGTTGGCTTGTGCCGCGCTAAGCCATGTCTGTTCTTTTGCCTGTGCTGGCGCAAACGCTACGACATTGACATTGCCCATTACCGGCAACCAGGCGAGCTGATCGTCAAATGCAGTGGCAAGCCGCGAAAACCAGGCGATAAATTCCGGATCGCGCCCCCATAAATTCACCACCAGCACGCCGCCGGGTTTTAGCGCGCGCTTGCAGGCTTTGTAAAACGCCTGTGTGGCCAGCGCTTCAACCTGGTTGCCTGCATCGAAGCCGTCGAGCAGGATGATGTCGGCGCTGGCGGGATGATTGAAAACATAGTCTGTGCCATCACCGATGATGACATCCAGTGTGTCGTCGTTATCCGGCAACTCGAAATGATTGCGCGCTGCGGCCACCACCTGGGGTGAAATTTCCACCGCCGTGATTTTCGTCTGTGGCCGATGCTTGCGGATGAACTTGGCCAGCGATCCGCCGCCCAGGCCAACCATCAGCACATTTTGCGGTTCCGGCACAAACAGCAGGCAGCCCATCATCGCCCGCGTGTATGCCAGTTCCAGATCCCACGGGCGGCTGATGCGCATGGCGCTCTGGATTGCGCCCGTGCCCAGATGCAGTTGGCGGATGCCGCGATGCTCGGTGACTTCCACGGTCATATCAGGCGTAACGGACTTGGCGAGGCGTTTGGAGAACAGGCGCATGAATTCCGTGAGGCGTAAGGGGTAAGGGGTAAGGCGTGGGGTAAAATTTGTTTTTTGACATTTTACCCAACTACATCATGCGTCTTTCGCAGTTTTTTCTTTCCACCAGCAAGGAAGCGCCCGCCGAGGCCGAGCTGATTTCCCATAAACTGATGCTGCGCGCCGGCATGATCCGCCGCCTGGGCTCTGGTCTTTATACCTGGATGCCGCTAGGATTGCGGGTGCTGCGCAAGGTGGAAAAAGTTGTGCGCGAGGAAATGAACGCTGCCGGCGCGGTGGAGCTGTTCATGCCTGCCGTGCAGCCCGCCGAGCTGTGGGAAGAATCCGGACGCTGGGCGGTATTCGGTCCGCAGATGCTGAAAATCAAGGATCGTCACGAGCGCAGCTTTTGTTTTGGGCCTACGCATGAGGAAGTGATCACTGACATCGCGCGCCGTGAAATCCGCAGTTATCGTCAGCTGCCGGTGAACTTTTACCAGATACAGACCAAATTCCGCGATGAAATCCGCCCGCGTTTCGGCGTTATGCGCGCACGCGAATTTTTGATGAAGGATGCCTATTCCTTCCATGCCAATTTCGAAGATTTGCAGCGCGAATACAAGGTCATGTACGACACCTACTCGCGCATCTTCACCCGTCTGGGTTTGAAATTCCGCGCCGTGGCGGCGGACACCGGCGCGATTGGCGGCTCCGGCTCGCATGAGTTTCATGTGCTGGCGGATTCCGGCGAAGACGCCTTGGCCTACTGTCCGAATTCGGATTACGCCGCCAACGTAGAATTGGCGGAAGCGCTTACTCCGGCGACAGCACGCGCCGCCGCGAGCGAAGCCATGCGCGAAGTGGATACGCCCAAGCAGACCGCCTGCACCGATGTGGCCGCGCTGATGGGCATCGGCATCGACCGCACCGTCAAACTCGTCGCCGTGATGGCAGGTGAAAACATGGTGGCGGTGCTGGTGCGCGGCGACCACGACATGAACGAAATCAAGCTCGGCAAGATCGAGGGCATGGCCGAATTCCGCCTCGCCAGCGAAGAGGAAATCCGCACCGCCTTCAACTGCCCGCCTGGCTTCCTCGGCCCGGTCGGCATCGACCGCGCAAAAATCCGTATCATTGCCGACCGCACCGTGGCGACCATGAGCGATTTTGTCTGCGGTGCGAACAAGCCCAAGCTGCACCTGGCTGGCGTCAACTTTGGCCGCGACCTGCCCGAGCCGGATGTTGTTGCTGATGTGCGCAACGTTGTCTCCGGCGATGTCAGCCCGGATGGTCAGGGTAATCTGGAACTGTGTCGCGGCATCGAGGTTGGCCACGTGTTCCAGCTGCGCGGCAAATACGCGCAGGCGCTCAACGCCAGTTTCCTCGACGAAAACGGCAAGTCGCAAATCATGGAAATGGGTTGTTACGGCATTGGTGTATCGCGCGTGGTGGCTGCTGCCATCGAACAGAACCACGACGAGCGCGGCATCATCTGGCCGCAGTCGATGGCGCCGTTTGCCGTGGTTATCACGCCGATCGGCTATCATAAGAGCGAGGCCGTAAAAACGGCCGCAGATGGCCTGTATCAGCAAATGCGCGGCGCCGGCGTCGATGTGCTGCTGGACGATCGTGATGAAAGACCCGGCGTGATGTTTGCCGATGCCGAGCTGGTTGGTATTCCCCACCGCGTTACCATCGGCGACCGCGGGCTGAAGGACGGCATGGTGGAATATCTGCCCAGGCGCGAAAGTCAGGCGCAAAATGTGCCGTTAAGCGATATATCAACACAGCTGCAAAACGCCCTGAACTGAACATGAACCTGTGGACCGCCGGGAAACGTAGCCTGATCGCCCTGCTGCTTGGCGCGGCCACTTGCGCCCACGCCGGTGGGCAACAGTACGAGCCCATGTCGGCGGCTGCACGCTCCGTGCTATCCAAGGCGCTGGCCGATGTTGCCATTACCGATATTTCGGTATTGAAAAGTGCTGACAGTCAGGCCTGGATTGCGGAAATGTCGCGCAGGCTGGCAAAGCGAATGCCGGATGAGGCGGTGCGCCTGGAGTTTTTGCAAACGCTGTATTACGAGGCCAACCGTGCCGGAGTTGATCCGGAGTTGATGCTGGGTCTGATCCAGGTTGAAAGCGGTTTCAAGAAATATGCGGTTTCGGTCGTCGGCGCGCGCGGCTACACCCAGGTCATGCCGTTCTGGCTCAAGGTCATCGGCACGCCGGAACACAATCTGTTCAATCTGCGCACCAATCTGCGATATGGCGCACTGATCCTGCGCCATTATATTGATATTGAACGCGGCGATTTATATCGTGCGCTGGGGCGCTATAACGGCAGCCTCGGAAAACCCGAATACCCGACACTGGTGGTGAATGCCTGGAAGAAACATTGGGTTTATTCAGCGCAACCCAAACTGGCAGCGAACTAAACCCGGCGGCTTGCGGAAACCAGGTGTTTAGCGTTGCTTGCCAATCACAATCAGCGTAGGCGGGGTGCAGGCGACAGATACCACCATGCCGGGTTCGGCTTCGCGCGCGCGAACTACGCCGTCAAATGGGGCTGTCAGAACGCTGTCGTCAAGATTCTTTTGCGCGATGATTCGCCGCGCCTCGGCTTCCTTTGCCAAGCTAACGGCGCGAATCTGGCGCAGTTTCGCAGCATCCAGTTCGGTCGTTGAGCCCACCCCGCGTGCGTAGAGGTCTTCCGTGCGTTTCAGGTCTTTTTCGGCTTCAACGGCTTCATGTTTCAGCCGTGCATGTGTTGCCTCGGCTTCCATCAGGCTGGCCTGATAGCGCGTGTCATCCAGCATTAACAGGCGTTGACCCTTTTTTACGCGCTGGCCGGGCTGTACCAGTACATCCTTGACCACGCCCGGAACTGCGGTAGACAGGCGTACGTTGTCAGCAGCCATCAGGGGATGGGTGCCCAGCATCATCAAGGCAAGGGATATCCAGACAATTTTGCTCATTTTCTCTCCGTCAGGTTTGTGCGTGACGCTTGAATGGGTTGTCCCAGTAGGGCTTCAAGCTGGGCGATGGCTAACGCCAGTCGGTACTCGACTTTTTGGCTGTGCACGCTGGCAGCCTGGGTTTCGGCCATGGCGGTGCCCAGATTGCTTTTGAGTTCCAGCTCGTATTCGGCACGGGCGCGCTCCAATGCCTGGTCGCGGTATTGCGTCTGCACTTTGGCGGCAGGGCGGGCGGTATTTTTAAGCCAGTCGATTTCTTGCCAGGTTTCCAGTAGTGCTTCGGCCAGATTGCGTTTGAATAATTCTATTTCGGATTCAAGGCGGGTGCGCTCCGCCAGTTCTTTTGCCAGTCGGGCGTCAACCCGTTCGCCCTGGTACAAGGGCCAGCTTAAAATCAATCCACCATGGAAGCGATCGCGGCTGATGCTGTCCCGGCTGTAGTCGCCAGCACCAAGCTCGATATCCAGACTGGGCGCGCGCGTGGCACGCATGGCCTCGTTGCGGGCGGCGATCGCGCTTAGTTGGGCCTGCATCGATTTCAGTTTGTGATTGTGCTGGAGCGTGTGCGCCAGCAGGCTCTCGTATTCCGGCAATACCAGTTCGTTCTGCGGCAGCGCGGGGGGTTCCAACAGTGTGGGCAGGCGTCCCGGCTGATTGAGCGCGTGCGCCAGTTTTAGCCGGGCGCTGCGTTGCGTGTTCTGGGCGCGCCCGCGTTTCTCGCGTTGAATTTGATATTGCGCTTCTTGTTGTGCCAGATCGCGTGCGTTCAATTCGCCCAGCTCGAAACGTTTCTTCAGATCATCAAAACGAACGTAATGGACGGCGGTCAGTTCATTGTCGGCGGCGTACTGCGCATCGGCTAGCAGCACGTCAAAAAAACGCTCCATGATGTCGATACGGCGTGCGTCACGCTCGGTCAGCAGCAACAGGCGGCGCGCGTTGACTTCATGGCTGGCGGCCTCGACATTGCCCCGGGTGCGTCCGAAGTCATAGATGTTTTTGCGCAAAACCAGACGATGGCCATGGTCGTCCAGCCAGTTCCCTGCGCCTGTGCTGGTGCGGCCACGGCGCAGGCTGCCTTCGTAACTCAGTGTGGCATCGGTGGTGCTGGCGGCAATTTGCTGTTCGGCCAGCGCCATATCCAGTCGCGCCTGGGCGATTTGCAAATCCGGATGAGGCGCATCAATCGTGTTCAGAGCTGCACTGAGTGTCAGCGGCGTGTCGGCGGCCTGGCTGCCGTGAACCCAGCCTGAAATGAATAGAGCCGCCAGCCAGCGCATTTACTTTGCAGCCTGTTGTTTGTAGATGGCGAAAGGCTTCTGCTTGTGCGCGCCTTCCAGCACATAGCGCGCCAGCAGCATAAATTCGTTGGCATCTTTGGTGGGGCCGGTGAAGCGCGTGATCAGGTTGCCGTCGAGGTCAAAAAAAAGAATGGTTGGCGTGGCGCGCACACGGTTTTGCAGGGCATAGGTTTTTTCTATGGTTTCCTTGCCCTTGAAGTCGGTCATGGCAGTATCGCCGTTGACGTCGATGGGAAAACTCAGAAAGTGCTTGCGGTAGAAATCCTGTATTTCGGACTGGTTCATGATGGTGTTTTTCATGCGTGCGCAGAAGGGGCAGTCGTCCATCTCGAAAAACAGCATGATGCCAGCTTTGCCCTGTTTTCGCGCTTCGGCCAGTTCTTCCTGGAAGTTGCCCAGTTTGGGTTCGAAGAAATGTTTCCCGGCATCGCGGATTTCTGCCGCTGCCAAAAGCGGAAACAGCATCAACAAGGTAGCGAGCCAGCGTTTCATGTGCGTGGATCCTTTTGCGCTTTTTTGATGAATTCGAGTACCGCTGCGCGGGTAATCGGACCGAGCTGGTGCGCCACCAGTTTGCCCTGCGGGTTGTAAAGATAAGTGGTCGGCAGGCCATCGACCGGGCCGATCTGCGATGCCAGCTTGCGGTCGCCGATAATGATGGGGTAGCTGATCATCAGGTTATCGACGTACTCCTGTACCCGTTTTGCATTGTTGCTTTCCATGGTAATGCCCAGCACGACCACATTGTTTTTCTTGTTGTCATGCAAGGCGATGAGATCGGGAATTTCTTCCAGACAGGGCGGACACCAGGTCGCCCAGAAATTCACCAGTACCCATTTACCCTTGTATTGCGAGAGTTTGTGGGTTTTTCCGTCCATATCGGTCATGCTGAAGTTGGCAGCATGCGCGTGGCTGGCGGCAAAACCCGTCAGCAAGCCCAAGGCCAGCAGGTAAAATGCAGTCTTTCTGAAAACCTTCATCATTATCCTTATGGTTAGCCATCGTACCGAGAAAGACTCGCTGGGCGAGTATCAAGTTCCTGAACATGCCTGGTATGGTATCCAGACCGCCCGCGCTATCGACAATTTTCCCATTTCCGGCAGATTGCCCGACGTGGATTTTATCCGCGCCCACGTCATGATCAAACTGGCCGCAGCAAACGCCAACTGCCAGCCCGGCTGGCTGTCAGAAACCAAGCGCGACGCCATTGTCGCCGCCTGCGAGAAAATCCTGCAAGGGGAATATTTGAACCAGTTTGTGGTGGATCGTTTCCAGGCTGGTGCGGGTACCAGCCACAACATGAACACCAACGAAGTCATCGCCAATCTTGCCAGTGTGGCGCTGGGCGGCAGCATTGGCAGCTATAAGCCGGTGAATCCCAATGACGACGTCAACATGGGGCAGTCGACCAACGACACCATTCCCACCGCCATCCGTCTGGCTTGTCTCGCCAAACTGCCCAGACTGCTGGATGCGACCGCCGGCATGGCCGCCGAATTCGAGCGTCTGGCTGAGCGCGAAAAAGATACGGTGAAATCCGGACGCACACATTTGCAGGATGCAGTGCCGACCACGCTTGGTATCGAATTTGCCGCCTACGCCTGGACGCTGCGCCGTGCTGCCGCCAACCTGCAATCCTGCCGCGAAAAACTGGGCGAAATCGGCTTGGGCGGATCCGCTGCGGGTACGGCGCTCAACACCTCGCCGGATTACCCGCAAAAGGTGGCCGCCGAACTCGCCAGACTCACCGGCGAGCCGATTGTTTCCAGCCAGCTGGTTGCGCAAATGCAGTCCATGTTCGACCTGCAAGACCTGTCAGCGCGCATCCGTGGACTGGCGCTGGAACTGACCCGCATTTCCAACGATTTGCGTCTGCTGGCAAGTGGCCCGCGCACCGGCCTGGGCGAAATCCAGCTGCCGCCTGTGCAGCCGGGGTCGAGCATCATGCCCGGCAAGGTCAATCCGGTCATGTTCGAAATGCTCAACCAGGTCTGCTATCAAGTGTTGGGACAAGACCACGCCGTTGCCATGATGACTCAGGCCGGGCAGCTGGAATTGAATGTGATGATGCCCGCCATGGGCAGCGCGCTGTTCGACGCCATGGACTGGTTGACCAAGGCCATGAACGCCGCGACCGAAAAGAACCTCAAGGGTATCGTGGTCAACCGTGAACGCTGCGCCTATTTCATTCATCAGAGTGTGGCGCTGGCCACCTTGCTCAACACCCGGATTGGCTATATGCAGGCCGCCGAAATCGCCAAGGAATCGGAAAAATCAGGTCGTCAGGTGCGGGAACTGGTGCTGGAAAAACAGCTGATGCCCGCTGAAGAGTTTGATGCGCTAGTCCTGGCGGCCGCGCACGGCATAGGCTCGGGCGGGGGTGGAGGCTAGTCGCCCAGCCAGCGACGGCGCAATGCGACTGGGGTGTGACGCGCCAGCAGCGCGGTGAGTGCAATGCCCAGCAGGGCGGCGAAAAAATGTTTTTGCGCGGCTTCACCGCTCAGTCCTGACAGGCCGGTATCCACACCGGCCAGCGTACTGCACACAAGCAAGGTGGTGATGCGTCCCAGTGCGGGGTGCAATTTGAACACACGGTAAACTGCGGCAAGACATGTTGCGGCTAGTACTGCATAAGTCAGTCCGTTAAACAGCAGAGGCGGGAAACCCGCGCCCTGCAACAGCAGAATGCCCAGCCACAAACCCAAGATCGCCAGCGCCCACTTTGCCTTGTTCAACATTGCGTTGTCCGGCATATTTGCTCCAAATAGCGGTTAAAATCCGCTTATTCTATGCCATTGCGTCCATAGGACATCCAAACCATGCCGCCCCAGCCTACCGCGCCTGTTCAGGGACAAGCGTTGCAGCAAAAACCGGAGTTGCGCATTCCCGCAATCGCTGGCTGGCTGGAAGGTTTGCGCGCGCTTCCTGCCGTGGATGCAGCGCCTCAAGTGTTGGCGGAGTTGATCAAACTCAATCGTTGGGAGCTGGCCGGTGATGCCAGGCAAGAACTGACGCTGAGTTATCAGCCGACCATCCGTAAACTGATCAAGGACTTGATTGCAACCTTGCCGGAGAATGGCACGCCGCAAACCCCGAATCATCGCCAGGCAGCCATCCTTGCGCAGTCTCTCAGCCAGGAGCTGGCCGCTGCCTGGAAACTGGTTTTGCGTGACAAGGCGCAGCCGCGATTTGCCTTTTCAGCCGACAAGCAGCGGCAGAATGTGCTGGCGCAATTGTTGACCGCGCAGTCGGCCTTGATCTGTACCAGTTTGTGTACCTATACCCAGCCGCCGATATATGCCTGGCAGGAGCTGCATCGGGTGTTTGCTTCGCTGCATCGGCCGAATGAAACTGATGGGTCGGAGCAACAGGGCGTCTTGCTGGATACGGTGTATAAAAGAGCACTCTTGCTGGCATTGGCAGACCCTTTCAGGTTTACCCGCAGCGAGATGGAAGCGACGCTGGCGTATATCAATCATTTCGCCAGCCTGGCGGCACTGACGACTTCGGACCAACATGAGAGAAGCGTTTTTCTGATCAATTCGGAACGGGATATGCCGGGCGCGCAAACGCTGGAGTCCGGCGTGGAACAAGCCTTGATGCTTAACACCCAGGGGCTGGGCAAACATCTTGCCAGCTTGACGCGCAAATTGAAGGCAGGAGGATCCCCAGAAAAACTCGGTTTGCCGCCAGCCTTTAATCAGGTTGACGCGATCTTGTTGATGCAACGTTTGCGCAAGGGCTGGTGTGGCGGCAGACAGCGCAGCTTCCAGCGTTACCGCACGGTTGAACAGATGCAGGTGGAGGCGGTGTGCGGCGTGGATGAAATTCACAAGCTGTTGGGCGAAGTGGCGGGCAACCCCGATAGCCTATTTGCTGCATCTGCCAAATGGCGGGTTGTGAACGACAGTGCCAGCGGCATCTCAATCAGCGCGCAAGCGCGTGATGTTCCCCAAATCCGTTTGGGAGACCCGATCGTGATGCGTTTGCAGGAAGCCAGCGACTGGATGCTGGGCGTCGTGCGCTGGGGCAGGATTGGCGACGGCGTATCGATTGAGGCAGGGGTCGAGAAACTTGCGCCTGTGGCGGTTCCTGCCATGATCCGGCTGCTGGCTGTGGGTTCGCTTCAACAGGCGGCGAATACAGCAGAAAAGGCATTGCTGATCCCGCCCAACGAGACTTTGCGGATCAGCGAACGATTGTTGCTGCCGCGTGGTTTGTACGCCCGTGACAGGGAGGCCGAGCTTTGGCACGAAGGGCAGCGTCACAAGATCATGCTGCTGAATCTGGTGGAGCAATCGCCGGTTTTTGATCTGGTTGAATTTGTACATTACTGATGACCGATATCCTGATTTTGTATTACAGCCAGGGTGGCAGTGTCGCCGAAATGGCGCGCTTGATTGCCCGTGGCGTTGAATCTGTGCCTGGCGCTGCGGCGCGTATCCGCACAGTACCCAAGGTGGCGAGCAAAACAGAAGTGGCCGAGCCTGGCGTGCCGCCAGATGGGGCACCCTACGCTACGCTGAAAGACCTGGAAGAATGCGCCGGACTTGCGCTGGGCAGCCCGACGCGCTTTGGAAACATGGCGGCGGCAATGAAATATTTCCTGGATGGCACGGGCGCACTGTGGGTGCGCGGCACGCTGGCTGGCAAGCCGGCCTGCGTGTTTACCTCCACCGGTACGATGCACAGCGGGCAGGAAACCACGCTGTTTTCGATGATGCTGCCCCTGTTTCATCACGGCATGATTTTGTTGGGCTTGCCTTATACCGCGCCGGAATTGAGCGCCACCGATAGCGGCGGCTCGCCTTATGGAGCCACGCATGTCGGCGGTGTGCAGAATGATCGCGCGCTGACTGAAGATGAACGCAAGTTGTGCGTGGTGCAGGGCAAACGCCTCGCCGAAGTCGCATTGAAGCTGGAGGCGTGATGCGGTCGTTGAGAATGTTAAGCCTGCTGGCCAGCGCAAGTCTGGTCGCCTTGATTGTGCTGACCCTGTTGTGGGAATTGTGGCTTGCGCCCTTGCGTCCCGGCGGCTCGTGGCTGGTGCTGAAGGCGGTTGTGCTGTTATTGCCGCTGATGGGAATTTTAAAAGGCCGCCGCTACACCTACCAGTGGGCTTCGATGTTTATTTTGCTGTATTTTACCGAAGGCGTGATGCGGGCGTGGTCAGATGTCGGCTTGTCTGCGACACTGGCAATGATTGAGGTGGTTTTGACTGTGGTGTTTTTCTTTGCGGCGATCGCTTATTCGCGTTTAAGCGCGCCATCGCGGCAGCAGTAATTGCTGGAGAGGGCACAGCGCAGGCCGCGATGTGCGGGGTCGGCTCTGTGCCCTGAGTGCAAGTTGCGGCTTACACCTGCGGATGGGCGCGCTCCAGCCGGGCATTGAGTTTGTTCAGTGCGTGCAGATATGCCTTGGCGGAAGCGACGACGATATCGGTGTCTGCGCCCTGGCCGTTGACGACGCGCCCCTCCTTGGACAGACGCACGGTGACTTCGCCTTGGGCGTCGGTGCCGCTGGTGATGTTGTTGACCGAGTAGAGCAGCAGTTCTGCGCCGCTTTGCACAATCGACTCGACCGCCTTGAACGAGGCATCCACCGGGCCGCCGCCGCTGGCGTCGGCGCGTTTCTCTGCGCCTTCGTCGGCCAGCACTAATGACGCGTGCGGGATCTCGCCGGTTTCCGAGCAGACCTTGAGCGAGATGAGCTTGAACCGTTCATGTTCGGCTTCGTAGCCTTCACTGGATACCAGCGCCTGCAAGTCTTCGTCGAAGATTTCCCGTTTTTTGTCGGCCAGTTCCTTGAAGCGGGAAAATGCGGTATTTAACGCATCTTCAGTTTCCAGCACGATGCCAAGTTCGGTCAGCTTGCTTTTGAAGGCGGCGCGCCCGGAGAGTTTGCCCAAAGTGAGGCGATTGGCATTCCAGCCGACATCTTCGGCACGCATGATTTCGTAGGTTTCGCGGTGCTTGAGCACGCCATCCTGATGAATGCCGGACTCATGCGCGAAGGCATTGGCGCCGACAATGGCTTTATTGGGCTGTACCGGATATCCGGTGATGCCGGACACCAGTTTGGATGCGGGCACGATCTGCGTGGCATCTATGCGCGAATCGCAGTTGAACACATCTTTGCGTGTGCGCACGGCCATGACGATTTCTTCCAGCGAAGCGTTGCCCGCGCGTTCGCCCAGGCCGTTGATGGTGCACTCGACCTGCCGCGCGCCGTTCATCACTGCCGCCAGCGAGTTGGCGACGGCCATGCCAAGATCGTTGTGGCAGTGGGTAGACCAGATCACTTTGCCGGAGTTGGGCACACGCTCGATCAGTTGCTTCATGCGTTCGCCCCACAGTGCCGGGATGGAGTAGCCCACGGTGTCCGGCACATTGATGGTTTTGGCGCCGGCCTTGATGACCTCGTCAAAGATGCGCACCAGGAAATCCATTTCAGAACGCACGGCGTCTTCGGCAGAAAACTCCACATCGTCCGTGTATTCGCGGGCGAGTTTTACTGCCTTGATGGCGGCTTCCACAACCTGATCAGGTTGCATGCGGAGTTTTTTCTCCATGTGGATGGGCGAGGTGGCGATGAAGGTATGAATGCGTCCGGATTTCGCCGGACGGATTGCTTCGCCCGCCGCGCGGATGTCGCGCTCGTTGGCACGCGCCAGCGAGCATACCGTGGAGTGCTGGATGGCTTCGGCAATGGATCTGATTGCGTCGGCATCGCCGGGGCTGGCGGCGGCAAAGCCGGCCTCGATGACATCCACCCCCAGCTTTTCAAGCTGGCGTGCAATACGGAGCTTTTCGTCCTTGGTCATGGATGCGCCGGGGCTTTGTTCGCCGTCACGCAAGGTGGTGTCAAAAATGTATAAACGGTCAGTCATGCTGTTCTCCAGGCGAGTCGCCGTGAAATTACTGTATCGCACCTGGCGGTGCGTTTCTCAAAACGGATGGGCGTGTTGGGGGTTGGTCGCTTACTGCTTGCGCAGCAGCAGCGTGCCGAACAGCATGTTCGACAGGCAGATGGAGAAAGAAGGACAAGACCAATTAGACATAGTCTAAATTGTATTTATTTTTCGTCAGATGGCAAGTGTGAAGCGGGCTTGCGTTTGCGCCACAGCCACAGGCTGGAGACATAACCCGACAGGCCGTACAACACAAAAATCCCGAACAGCACTTCGGGCGGGCTGGTGGAAACCAGAATGAAAAACAGTACGATCAGCAGCACGACAAAGAACGGCACACTGCGGCGCAGGTTGATTTCCTTGCCGCTGTAAAACTTGAGATTGGTGACCATGCTGATACCCGCAAACAGGGTGACTGCGGCTGCAAGATACGCAACATCACGTCCATCTATGCCGTACTCGATCAGCACCCAGACAAATCCCGCAACCAGTGCGGCGGCGGCGGGCGAGGGCAAGCCCTGAAAGAAGCGTTTATCGGCAACTTCCAGCAAGGTGTTGAAACGGGCCAGACGCAGTGCGGCGCCAGCGCAATAAATAAACGCGGCGATCCAGCCGAATTTGCCCAGCTCTTTCAGCGCAAACACATACATGATGAGCGCGGGAGCCACACCAAACGACACCATGTCGGAGAGTGAATCCAGCTCTGCGCCAAAGGCGCTTTGCGTACCGGTCATGCGTGCCACCCGGCCATCCAGTCCGTCCAGCACCATGGCGATGAAAATGGCGACTGCCGCGTACTCCCAGCGCCCGTTCATGGCCTGGACGATGGCGTAGAAGCCAGCAAACAATGCGCCGATGGTGAACAGGTTGGGCAGGATGTAGATGCCCTTGTCACGCATTCGTGGACGTGTCACTTCGCTTTTGCTGTGCTTGAAATCGAGCATGTGTGCGGCGAGGAGTTGGGGGCGGGGAGTTGTTGGCGAGGAGCCAGGAAGTTTGGCGGGTGTCAGAACGCGACGTTACCTTATTCCTTTCTCCTTGCCCGGTGCGGAAGATCAGTTCTTGGACTGGTCAACCAGTTTGTTGGCCTTGATCCAGGGCATCATGTCACGCAGTTTGGCGCCGGTCACTTCAATCGGATGCTCGGCGTTGAGGCGGCGACGCGCGGTCATGGACGGGTAGTTGGTCTTGCCTTCCTGGATGAACATCTTGGCGTATTCGCCGGTCTGGATGCGCTTGAGCGCATTCTTCATGGCAATGCGTGATTGTTCGTTGATGACTTCGGGTCCGGTGACGTACTCGCCATACTCCGCGTTGTTGGAGATGGAGTAGTTCATGTTGGCGATGCCGCCTTCGTACATCAGGTCAACAATCAGCTTCAACTCGTGCAGACATTCGAAGTAGGCCATTTCGGGGGCGTAGCCCGCTTCGGTCAGGGTTTCAAAGCCCATTTTCACCAGTTCGACTGCACCGCCGCACAGCACGGCCTGTTCGCCGAACAGGTCGGTTTCGGTTTCTTCACGGAACGAGGTTTCGATCACGCCGCCCTTGGTGCCGCCGTTGGCCGCAGCGTAGGACAGGGCAATGTCACGCGCCTTCTTCGATTTGTCCTGATAGATGGCGATGAGCGAGGGCACGCCGCCGCCTTTTTTGTATTCGGAGCGCACGGTGTGGCCAGGGCCTTTGGGCGCAATCATGATGACGTCGAGATCGGCGCGCGGCACGATCTGGTTGTAATGGATATTGAAACCGTGGGCGAAGCACAGGGTCGCGCCCTTCTTGATGTTGGGCTCGATCTCGCCGTAATACACGCCGGGTTGTTGTTCGTCCGGCACCAGGATCATGATGACATCGGCATCCTTGACCGCAGCCGCGACTTCCTTGACGGCGAGACCGGCTTTCTTGGCCTTGTCCCAGGAGGCGCCGTCCTTGCGCAGGCCGACAGTGACTTTCACGCCGGAATCGGTCAGATTGGCGGCATGGGCGTGACCCTGCGAGCCGTAGCCCACGATAGTGACCTTTTTCTTCTTGATGAGGGAGAGGTCGGCGTCTTTGTCGTAATAGACTTTCATGTTTGTATCCTTAAAGATGGTTATTTGGTCGTTAAGTTAAGGGGTGGACAGGCGGCGCTGAATACCGCGCGCTTGCACAGCGCCTGCTGTTGCTCTAGATTTTCAAGATCCGGTCGCCGCGCCCGATACCAGAGGCGCCAGTGCGCACAGTTTCGAGTATCACGCTTTCATCCAGTGCTTCCAGGAAAGCCTCCAGCTTGGAGCCGGTACCGGTCAGTTCGATGGTAAAGGTCTGATCAGCAACGTCGATGATGCGACCGCGGAAAATATCGGTCATGCGCTTCATTTCTTCACGTTCTTTGGCGCTGGCGCGCACCTTGACCAGCATCAGTTCGCGCTCGATATGGCTGCCCTCGGTCAAATCCAGCACTTTGACGACATCAATCAGTTTGTTCAGTTGCTTGATGATCTGTTCGATCACGTCTTCAGAACCGATCGTGACGATGGTCATGCGCGATAGCGTAGCATCTTCGGTGGGCGCCACCGTTAGCGATTCAATATTGTAGCCGCGCGCGGAAAACAGACCAGCCACGCGCGACAGGGCGCCGGCTTCATTTTCCATCAAAAGCGAGATGATGTGGCGTGTGCTCATTACAGTTCCTCCGCCATGATCATTTCGGTAATGCCCATGCCGCCCGGCACCATGGGGAAGACGTTTTCATCCTGATCGGTGAGGAAGTTCATGAATACCAGCCGGTCTTTCATGGCGAATGCCTTGCGCAACGCAGGCTCTACGTCGGCGGGTTTGTCGATATTCATGCCTACATGACCGTAGGCTTCAGCCAGCTTGACGAAGTCTGGCAGCGAACCCATGTAGGATTCGGCATAACGCTCTTTGTAGAAAAACTCCTGCCACTGGCGAACCATGCCCAGGTAGCGGTTGTTGAGCAGGATGATTTTCAGCGGCAAACCGAATTCCAGGCAAGTTGAAAGCTCCTGGATGTTCATCTGAATCGAGCCTTCGCCGGTTACGCAGGCCACCATGGCATCCGGGTGCGCGAATTGTGCGCCCATGGCGTAAGGCAGCCCCACGCCCATCGTGCCCAGACCGCCGGAGTTGATCCAGCGGCGCGGCTTGTCAAACTTGTAATACTGCGCTGCCCACATCTGGTGCTGACCCACATCCGAAGTCACATAGGCATCGCCGCCAGTGACTTCCCAGAGTTTCTCAATCACGTACTGCGGCTTGATGATTTCCGATTCGCGGTTGTATTTCAGGCAATTGCGCGAACGCCAGAGTTCGATCTGCGTCCACCAGGTGTTGAGCGCGGTTTCGTCCGGCTTTTCCTTGCTGTCTTTCAGCAGTTTGATGAGTTCATCCAGCACCTGCACCACATCGCCAACGATGGGCACATCAACCTTGACGCGCTTGGAGATGGAAGAGGGGTCAACATCAATATGCACTATGCGACGCTGCTCTTTGGCAAAGTGTGCGGGATTGCCAATCACGCGATCGTCGAAACGCGCGCCCACGGCGAGCAGGACGTCGCAGTGTTGCATGGCCATGTTGGCCTCGTAAGTGCCGTGCATGCCCAACATGCCGAGAAACTGGCGATCCGTGGCCGGATAGCCGCCCAAGCCCATCAGTGTGTTGGTAACCGGGTAATGCAGCAGTTTCGCCAGCTCGGCAACCTGCTTCGCCGCATCGCCCAGCACGACGCCGCCGCCGGTGTAAATCATCGGGCGCTTGGCCTCCAGCAGCATCTGCGCCGCTTTCTTGATCTGGCCGCTGTGGCCTTTCACGACCGGGCTGTAGGAGCGCAGGTTGACCGACTCGGGATAGCTGAACTCGGTTTTGTGCGCGGTGATGTCTTTTGGAATATCTACCAGTACGGGGCCTGGGCGGCCAGTCGCGGCAATGTGGAAGGCTTTCTTGATGGTTGAAGCCAGATCCTTGATGTCCTTGACCAGAAAATTGTGCTTGACGCAGGGGCGGGTCACGCCCACGGCGTCAACCTCCTGGAAAGCGTCCAGACCGATTGCCGGCACGGGTACCTGGCCTGAGATGATGACAACAGGGGTCGAGTCCATGTAGGCCGTGGCAATGCCGGTAACTGCATTGGTGACGCCAGGCCCGGAGGTAACGAGCGCGACACCGACCTTGCCAGAGGCCCGCGCGAAGGCGTCGGCAGCGTGGACGGCGGCCTGCTCGTGACGAACCAGAACATGCTTGAATTTGTCTTGCTTGAAGATTTCGTCGTAAATATTGAGAACTGCCCCGCCCGGATAGCCAAACACAAAGTCGACTTTTTCCTCGGCAAGACAGCGCACGACGATCTCGGCGCCGGTCAATTCCATAAAAAACGCCTAATAAACAAAGTTTTCGGGAGTTAAAGGTAGCCCACAAGGGTAACGGTTTAACCCCTTATGGTCAAGAAAAGTCGTTGTCTGGCAGTCTGTTGAAAAACTCGCCGCGCCCTCGCAGGGTATTTCAACAGACTGCCAGGCCGGGTTGGCGCGCAAGCGAAGACGCGCGGGGCTATTCGTGGGAAATTTCGCCCAGCATGGTCATGATGGCGTGCATGGAGCCCTGGCCATTTTGCACCATGCAAACGAGGTTGCCGTGGCAGCAAACGGTGAGCTGCGCGCCATGCACAATCCAGCCCTGCGAAGGAGACCAGCCGCGCATTTGGGAAAATAGCGAGAGCAAGTCCATGTTGCCTGAGACCATGCGGCTATACCACTGAGAAAACTTTGCGAGACGTTCCATCAGGTCGGGTGGCATCATGCCTGCCGAGTCCATAATGCTGCCGTCATCCTGAAAGCGGCATACGGCAACAACGCCATCCAGAACCAATATTTTTTTAAGCGACATGCATCCCCCGTCGTAATTGAGTCGCCGAGTGCGTCAAGCTGCGGCGCAGGCCTGGATGGCTTCAAAGGCGGTTTCGTAATTCACATCGCGGTTCCTGACGATGACACCGCAACGGCCATTGACCACGGCTGACCACTCCAGCCCCACCATGGAAAAGCCTTGCAGCGGCTCAAATCCCTTTTGCCCGGTGACGTTTTCCCAGCCGCGTGCTTCGAGGGTGGCTACGGCCATGTTGGCTACGCAGGAGTGCGCCAGCAGATCCAGCACCTGGGGTGTGATCTCGGTGCCCTCGCGCGTCCGATGATCGATCAGATCACCCTTGTCAGAGTATGTGAAGGCCGCTAGTGCGCCGGGCATGTTCATGAGTTGATCGAGCGTCATCTTGAGAGTTCTCCTCGCTATGATTGTCTTAGGGTCTGTTGAAATATGCTCTTAGTACAGGGCTTCTTTTACATCACCGCCGATTTTTGCGTAGAGGTTTATCAACAGGTCATTGCCCAAGTCGCCGATTTTGGCGCGCATGATGGTCATGACATCATCCAGCAGTTCGGGGCGGTTTTCGATGAAGGCGAAGTAGTTGCCGATGTTGCAGACGGTGGCGTGTGTACCCCGTACAATCCAGCCCTGCACCGGGCGGCAACCGCAGTTCTCGGCGAATGAGTCGAAAATCTCGGACTGCATGTTGACGCTCATGGTGTTTGAACGGCACAGAATCGAGGCCATGCGCGCAAATTCTGCGGTGAGTGCGCCTTCGAAAGAAAACTGGTCGCCCCGATAGGCATATTCTCCGGCGGCGATTACGCCGGGTATGGCCATGAGTTGCTTTACGATATGCATCGCCTGTTCCCTCCGATGATATTTATTGGCCTGTGTCAGCAATCCTGCAACACAGCCTTGTGCTAGTGATTACGGCGTGCGATTGTTCACACATGCAATACGACTATAGAACTACCATGAATGAAAACGCAACACCCTCAGAGAAGATTGACTCAGGAAAAATCGTCGAGGTCGCAGTTTTCCCCGCAGACGCTGGCGCAAGCGACGAGCCAATGCCTTTGGCGAGTTTGCGCAGACGCCTGGTTTCGCTGTTTTATGATTTGCTGTTGTTGACGGCCTTGTTGCTGGTGGCGGGTTTTGCCTATGTGCCGTTTTTTGGGGCTGCGCAAAGCGGATTGCAGAAAGCAGCCTTTCAAATGTATTTGCTGGCCGTCATCGCAATGTATTTTGTGACATTCTGGTCGCGTGGCGGACAGACGCTTGCCATGAAAACATGGCGTATCCGCCTGGTTGCGCAGGATGGCGGAATTGTCACTAAATCGACGGCCATGTTGCGTTTTGTGCTGGCTTTTGGCGGCCTGCTGTGCGCCGGTGCGGGGTTCTGGTGGGCGCTGTTTGATCGGGATCGGCAGTTTTTTCACGACCGCATGGCGCGCACGAAAATCGTCAGAACAAATTAAGGCATCTTAACTATCGTCGATCGATCCGGTTCAGGCTGTACCAGGCTATCGTGAGAAAGACCAGTGAAGGTGCGAGCGCGGTCAGGAATGGCGGCCAGCCGTTCAATAGACCGATGTGAGAGAACAGCCGGTTGCAGAGATGAAAGGCCAGGCCGGCCAGTATGCCGAGAAAAACTTTGGTGGCGACCCCGCCAGCACGCGGCCCATGGAAGGCAAACGGCAGCGCCAGCAGCATGATGACGGGCGTGGCCAGCGGATAGAACAGCTTTGACCAGAGCGCAATTTCGTGTCGCGCGGTTTTTTGCTTGTTGGTGCGTAAATGCTTGATGTAGCGTATCAAGGCCGGAGTGGACATTTTCTCGGGCGCAACCAGCAACACGCTGAGAATGTCCGGACTCAATACGCTTTTCCATTCGCGTATTGGGTCTGTGCTGACGCTGATTTCCCCGCCGGCAGAGAATCGTGTGTCAGATACGCCGGACAATGCCCAGTGGCTGCTTTTTTCCCATACTCCGCGCTCGGCAGAAACAATGCGCCTGAGTTCCCAGTTCTGGTCGAATTCGTATATTTTCAGCTCACGCAACGTGGCATCAGGCAGTACATCCTGCGCGTTGATGAATGCGTTGCCGTCCTTGACCCACAAGCCGGACTGGAACGATTGCGCCACGACGGACTCGGTCGCGCGCAGTTTGATTTTTTGCGCGGCCTGCTCTGACCAGGGGGTAACGAGTTCGCTGACCAGCAAGGCCAGCACGGCAAAAAACAATCCTGCCAGTGAAATCAGCCCGGCAATCTGGCGAATCGAATAGCCCGATGTGCGTATGACAGCCATTTCCGAGTTCATCACGATCCTGGAAATGGCAAACAGGCTGCCGATCAGCGCCGCAATCGGCATGATTTCGGACATGTGGCCGGGAATCTGGAGCAAGACATAGAGACTGACCTGGGCTAGGCCGTATTTGCCGCGCCCCGTGCTGCCGAGTTCGTTGATTAAATCAAAAAACGAGAACAGCAGCAGCAGTGCCACAAAAACGAAGGCGCTTGCCAACACCACTTCTTTCAGCAAGTTGCGCGCAATCAAGCCCATGTTCTGGCTCCGGGTTTGAATGGGCCAATTCGCATTCGGTAGGCATACAGCCCCGCCAGCGCGAGCGCGGCGGGGAGGTGCGCCAGACTCAGGCCAGCGATCAAACCGAGCTTGTCCTGCGCAACCCAGGCTTGGCTGATGGACATGAAATTGCTGTAAATGAAATAAATCAGGAGTGCCAGAATCAGGCTATAGGAACGGTTGGCGCGGGGGTTGACATAGCTTAAAGGAATCGCCAGTAACACCAGCAAGACCGCGCTGATCGGCACATTCAATCGACCGACCAGCTCACCCTTGGCTCCGCGCTGTGAACTGCCCAACAGTTCTGGCGTGCCAAACTGGCGGATGCTTTTTTCTCGCGCTTTGACCTTGACTGGATCCAGTCTGATCCAGTAACGCTCAAACTGGATGATGCGGTATTCCTTTTGTCCGGGTGTGCCCTCGTAGCGCCGCCCTTTGCTTAGCAGCAGAAAACGGGTACCGTCTTCCTGTATTTTGTGTTCGCCTTCTGCCGCAACCACCACGCCGATCTTGCCGCTGTCGCGTGATTGCATAAACACATTGCGCACGGTGCCGGTGAGGGGATTGAGGTTTTCGACGAAATACACGCGATCGCCATTGTGGGTTTCGATAAACAGGCCGGGGGCGACGGCAGACGCGTCATTGCGGCTCAACAGCTCGGCCTTGTAAGTGTCTTTTTTACTGAGCGTCCAGGGGAGGATGGCATTGGTCAGCAGAGCCAGGATCAATACCATGGGCAGGGCAAAAACCAGTGTGGGCTTGACCCAGTCGATCAGTGACAGCCCGGTGTTAAACCAGATTGCCATCTCGCTGTCGCGCCAGTAACGCATCAAAGTCAGTAGCGTGCCGATGAAAAGGGCGACCGACATCAGCACAGGCAGAAAATGCAGCAGGCTGAATCCCAGATAAGTGAAAACAGCTTCGTTGGCCAGCTCGCCGCGCGCCGCCTCACCCAACAGGCGAATGAACAGCGTGACCAGAGAAATGGCGATGAGGATGACCAGTGCGGCGCCGCTGGAAAGGCTGAGTTCCTGGATTAGCGCACGTCGGTAAAGCATCGGATGGGTGGTGTTCTTATTGGTTTGGCGGCAAGCAGCCGCAAGGTTGTCCGGGTGCGTCTGCCCTGATCGCAGTCACGCACTTTGACTAAGTGCGCCGGGTTTGCAAAGATTGCCACATTCTTCATTTGTTGATGACAAAACCATGCCCGCAAAAAAAGCAAACCCAAACATGAATGCGCCTCAATTTAGCATAAAAACCGGCGTGCCCGAGAAACTCCGCACCGACTGTATTGCTGTTGGCGTGTTTGAGCAGCACAAACTGTCGCAGACGGCCAGGCAGTTGGACAAGGCGAGTGGCGGCGCAATTGCCGGGGTGTTGAAAAGCGGCGATATGGAAGGGCGCGCGGGCAGCACCCTGTTTTTGCGGGATTTGCCGGGCGTGGCTGCGCAAAGAATCCTGCTGGTGGGCATGGGCAAAGAGGCGGAGTTGAATGAAAAATCCTACCGTGACGCAGTGGCGAATGCCGTTGGCGCAGTGAAGGCAACAGGTGCAAAGGATTTGCTGCTGGCTTTCGCAGAGATCAAAGCAGGCAAACGGGATGCTGCATGGAATACCGCACAGGCGGCGGTGGTGGCTGCCGATGTGCTGTATCGGTTTGACAGCATGAAGAGCGGCAACGGCAACGGAACCAGGCTGGCGCAAATTTCTGTTCTCGATGGCGTCGCCGCCGGAATCAAGCAAGGTGCGGCTGTGGCGGGCGGCATGGGCTTGGCCAAAGATCTCGGCAACACCCCCTCCAACATTTGCACGCCGGATTATCTGGCGCAACAGGCCAAGGCGCTGGCCAAAACCTACGGTTTCAAATGCAAGGTGCTGGATTACGCGGCCTGCGAGAAGTTGGGCATGGGATCATTTCTGTCAGTGGGCAAAGGCAGCGACAAACCGCCGCGTTTCATCGAGTTGCGCCACGATGGCGGCAAGAAAGGCGACAAGCCCATTGTGCTGGTGGGCAAGGCGATTACCTTCGACGCGGGCGGCATTTCGCTCAAGCCCGCTGCCGACATGGACGAGATGAACTACGACATGAGCGGCGGCGGCTCGGTACTGGGCACGTTCCACGCCATCGGTGAACTGGGGCTGAAGTTGAACGTGGTCGGTCTGATTCCTTCCTGCGAAAACATGCCCGATGCGGCTGCCAACAAGCCCGGCGATATTGTCACGTCGATGTCTGGCCAGACCATCGAGATTCTCAACACCGATGCCGAAGGCCGCCTGATTTTGTGCGACGCGCTGACCTATGCCGAGCGTTTCGACCCGGCGGCGGTGATCGACATTGCCACCCTGACCGGTGCCTGCGTGATTGCGCTGGGCAATATCCCCAGCGCGCTGTTTTCCAACAACGAAGCCTTGGGCAAGGCCGTGGAACGCGCTGCCGACCAGGCCTGGGATCGGGTGTGGCCGATGCCCTTGTGGGATGAATACCAGGATTTGCTGAAAAGCAATCTGGCGGACATGGCCAACATTGGCGGGCGTGCGGGTGGCTCAATTACGGCGGCGTGCTTTCTGGCGCGCTTTGCCAAAAAATACCCCTGGGCGCATCTGGATGTGGCAGGCACGGCCTACCGTGGCGGGCGTGACAAGAAAGGCTCCACCGGCCGGCCGGTTCCCCTGTTGACGCAGTATCTGATTGATCAGGCGAAATAAGCACAACATGACAGAAGTCAGCTTCTATTCCCACGCTACCAGCAAGCTGGCGGTCGCGCAGCGCCTGGTTGCCAAGGCGCGGGAACAGAATCTGAATGTGCTGATTTATGCCCCGGATCGCGCTGTGGCTGCGGAATTCGACAAACTTTTGTGGACTCAACCCGCGCTGGGTTTTGTCGCGCACTGTCAGGATACCGATCCGCTGGCAAGCGTGACCCCGGTGTTGATTGGGGATTCGGCGGATGCCTTGTCCAGCGCCGATGTCATCATTAACCTGTCTGACGAGCCGCCGCCCATATTTAGCCGCTTTGAACGACTGATGGAAATCGTCACCGACGAGGAAAACGACCTTAAATCCGCGCGCGCGCGCTACCGTTATTACAAGGAACGTGGCTATATGCTGGTTAATCATGACCTGCAACAAGCCCGAGGGAGTCAATCATGAGCGCGGATCCGCTGCTGGACAAAATGGACGCTTTGTTGAAAAAACATCGTGTCGTTGAAACCCCGCCTTCCATTGGCGTGCCGCAGGCGCCGCCCCCACTGCCCGAAAATGCATGGCTGCCGGTATTGACTGACGTGCTGGCTGTGGGTGAACTTGCACCCGCAGAACCGGCCGCCATGAAGGCAGGCAGCGCGGCGCAGGAAAATGCGCCGCCCGAAATCAGCCCGGAGGCGATTTTGAGCGAGCTTGAACCGAGGCTGAGCGCCTTGATCCAGGGCGCTGTGGCAGAGGAAATCCGCAATAGCCTGGATGGCGCGCTGGCCAGCCTGCTGGCGCAGCTTGATGTGCATGTGCGCGAAATTGTGCGCGAAACCATCAATGAAAAATTGAAGAGGAATTAAGGAGCCTCTGATCAATTCCTCCATAAGCCGCGTTGCAGCCGCGTTTTTCTGTCTGGCGCGAAGCGGCGCGCAGGCAGGGTAAGGCAAGCTCTCTTCGGGACGAGTCGGCGAGAAGCGTTTTCTCCAACGGTATAATGACGGACTTTGCCTTTCCCGTTTTTCCGCATGGAATCCGCCACATCCCCCGAACTCGCAAAATCCTTCGAACCCAAAGACATTGAATCCCGCTGGTACGCCCAGTGGGAGTCCGCCGGTTATTTCAAGCCCGGTTTCAAGCCCAGCGGTGACGCCGCCCAGCCGGCTTACTGCATCATGCTGCCGCCGCCCAACGTCACTGGCACGCTGCACATGGGTCATGCTTTTCAGCACACCTTGATGGATGCATTGATTCGCTTGCACCGTATGCAGGGCGACAACACATTGTGGCAGCCCGGAACCGATCATGCCGGGATTGCTACGCAAATCGTTGTTGAGCGCCAGCTGGATGCCAAGGGCATCTCGCGGCACGACCTGGGCCGCGAAAAGTTCTTGGAAAAAGTCTGGGAATGGAAAGAACATTCCGGCTCCACCATTACCCGCCAAATGCGACGCCTGGGCACCTCGCCCGACTGGAGCCGCGAACGCTTCACCATGGACGAGGGTTTATCTCGCGCCGTCACTGAAGTCTTCGTCAAACTCTATCAGCAAGGTTTGATTTATCGCGGCAAGCGCCTGGTCAACTGGGATCCGGTGTTGATGACAGCGGTGTCGGATCTGGAAGTGATCAGCCAGGAAGAAGACGGCTTCATGTGGCACATTCTCTATCCCATCGAGGGCGCCGAGGCTAATGGGGAGGGGGGGCATCTGGAAGTTGCCACCACCCGGCCAGAAACTTTATTGGGCGATGTGGCGGTGGCGGTGCATCCGGAGGACGAACGCTATAAACACCTGATCGGCAAGCACGTCAGGCTGCCCATTGCCGAGCGCAGCATCCCGGTGATTGCCGATGACTATGTCGATCCCGCGTTTGGCACGGGCGTGGTCAAAATCACGCCCGCCCATGATTTCAACGACTATGCCGTGGGACAGCGCCACAAGCTTGCGCCCATCAATATTTTTACCCTGGATGCCAAACTCAACGACCTTGCGCCGGCGGAATACCAGGGTCTGGATCGTTATGTGGCGCGCGAGAAACTCCTTGCCGAACTGAAAGACCAAAACCTGCTGGTGGCCGCCAAACCGCACAAGCTGATGGTGCCGCGCGGCGACCGCACCAACGCGGTGATCGAACCCATGCTCACCGACCAGTGGTTTGTGGCGATGGAAGGTCTGGCCAAACGCGGGCTGGATGTGGTCAAGTCCGGCGAACTGAAATTTGTGCCGGAAAACTGGACCACCACCTACAAGCAATGGCTGGAAAATATTCAGGACTGGTGTATTTCGCGTCAATTGTGGTGGGGGCATCGCATCCCTGCCTGGTATGACGAGGACGGCAATTTCTACGTGGCGGCGACCGAGGCCGAGGCGGTCAAGCAGGCGGGCGGCAAGCCGCTCAAACAGGATGAAGACGTGCTGGACACCTGGTTTTCCTCCGCGCTATGGCCTTTTTCTACCCTGGGCTGGCCGGACGAAACGGCGGAACTGAAATCCTTCCTGCCTGGCGCGGTGCTGATTACCGGCTTTGACATTATCTTCTTCTGGGTTGCCCGCATGGTGATGATGTCGCTGCATTTCACCGGCAAGGTGCCGTTCCGCGAAGTGTATGTCACTGGCCTGGTGCGTGATGCGCACGGCAACAAGATGAGCAAGTCCAAGGGCAATGTCATCGATCCGATTGATTTGATCGACGGCATTGCGTTGGAAGAACTCATCGCCAAACGCACCACAGGCATGATGAATCCCAAACAGGCCGAGTCCATCGCCAAACAAACCCGTGCCGACTACCCGAACGGGTTCCCGGCGTTTGGTACAGACGCACTGCGTTTTACCTTTGCCTCGTTGGCTACGCACGGTCGTGACATCAAGTTTGATCTGCAACGCAGCGAGGGCTACCGCAACTTCTGCAACAAGTTGTGGAACGCCACGCGTTTTGTGCTGATGAACACCGAAGGTAAAGACTGCGGCCTTTCTCTTCTCCCCTCTCCCTCGGGGAGAGGGGACGGGGGTGAGGGCGCGTTTGAATATTCCTTTGCCGACCGCTGGATTGCCAGCCGCCTCAATCAAGCCGTTACCGATGTGGCCAGCGCCTTTGCCGAATACCGCTTCGACATGGCCAGCCGCGCCATCTACGAATTTGTCTGGGATGAATACTGCGACTGGTATCTGGAATTGGCCAAAGTGCAACTGCAAACCGGCAGCGAAGCGCAACAGCGCGCCACCCGCAAGACCCTGATTCAGGTGCTGGAAACCGCTTTGCGCCTGGCGCATCCCGTCATCCCCTTCATTACCGAAGAACTCTGGCAAAAGGTCGCGCCGCTTGCAGGCGTTGCCTCGGGTAGAGACAGCATCATGCTGCAAGCCTTTCCAGTAGAAAACCCGGCCATGCGCGACGCGCAGGCAGAGGCGCAAGTGGCAGAAATGAAATCCCTGATCGACGCGGTGCGCGGCCTGCGCGGAGAAATGAAACTCTCGCCCGCCGCCAAAGTGCCGCTGGCGCTGGCTGGAGAACCAGCACGCTACACGCCCTATGCGCCCTATCTGGCCGCGCTGGCCAAGCTGTCGGGGGTTGCCGTTGCGGATGAACTCCCGGCGGGTGATGCGCCCGTTGCCATCGTCGGCGACTGCCGACTGATGTTGCAGGTGGAAATCGACAAAGACGCCGAAATTGCCCGCCTGAGCAAAGAAATCGACCGCGTGCAGGGCGAAATCGGCAAATGCAATGGCAAGCTGGCCAACCCCAACTTTGCCGACAAGGCGCCAGCGGCGGTGGTGGAACAGGAAAGAAAACGTCTGGCCGAGTTTTCCGCCTTGGTCGAGAAGTTGACTGGTCAGCTTGAACGTCTCAAGCCCTGAAATACGCGAGATGTGCAGATGTCAAAAGAGCCGCATTTGCGGCTCTTTTGCTATCGGTAAAATTGTACGGGCTGCTGCTTACTTCTTTGCCCCGGCCACGGCACCCAGCGTTTCCATGATTTCATTGGGCGTGGATGCAATGCGCATGAAGTGACCCATGCTCAGGTTGGGAAAGGAAACGGCAATCCGGTAACGCCCATACAGCGCATTGACGTTGTTATTTACCACATAAAGTTCGTAAGGGAGGGCGGCAATGCCCTCTTGCGCGCCGATCTTGGCTATCCAGCGGCCATCGCCCAAGGTGGTGTCATTCATCGCCACGCCAAACACAGCCAGCTTCTCATCCGGCAGCACCACTTCATATACCTTGCTGGTATTCGCAACACCCTTGGCCAGATTGTCACGCACGGTTTTCACGGCCTGGTCAAAACTCACATGTTCGGCCAGTTTGTTCTTGTCGGAATCAAAGCGTTCCATCCCTACGATGTAGCGGTATTTCGGCAGATTCTCTGCGGACTCATCGCCGCCAAAACCCATGCCTGCGCCCAGTACACGCGCCAGCTTTTCCTGTAAGGCGCGCACGGATTTTTCGGCTTTGCCAAACTGGCCGCGGAAATAGGCGCGGTACCAGTAATCCGGGTTCATATAACTCACTGAACCGTCCGACTTGACGCCGACACGAATCCCCGCGCCTGTAATATTGGCGCCGCCCATGGCGCGGATGTCGTTGAGGATGCCCTCATCGCTGACCACAATCACGCCGTAATCGGGCAGTTGCTTGGGGAAATAATGCCCCAAAACCTGAAAGCCTGCCGACTTCAATTTGCCTTCCACCTCGGCAGCGACTTTTGCTGTGGTGGTAACGCCTACCTTTTCTGCCTGAATGTAAGGCGCAATCGCCCAAGACAGATTGGCGGAAAGCAACAGCGCAGAAGCCGCAAAGATTTTTACAGCAAGCTTGTTCAGCATTTCATCCTCTCAGGGTTGGGACAAGCAGATTGGCTGATACCGATTATATAAGAATATTAATGATGCTTTAATGTTTCTGGTCTCAATATACCGCGTCATGGTCGCCCACATTAACCGGCATGATTTTCCCATCCTCAATCAGCAGTTCCAGTGTAATACGGTATGACAAATTGATAGACACAGAATGAACGCCCTGTAATTTGCCACTTAACGCATGCAAACGTAGTGAGGAGTGGAAGGGGTTGGCTGCCAGCAGTAGCAGGGTTTTAAGATATTGCTGGCGCAGATCGGGGTGTTTCTTTAGCCAACGCGCCGCGCGGCGGTTATAGGATTCAGTAAACACCAGCACATAAGGCGTGCCCACGGTCATTTAACCTGGGTATCCAGCCTGGCCAAATGTGCCTCTGGTGATTCTTGAACAATCCGTCCTGCCGCCATATCCGCGCGGGTTTCGGCCAAGGCGGCCTCCAACTCGCATTCACGCAGATAATTGTATTGGGCAATATCCATCACCACAAAACGATCCTTGCCGCGTACCGATATAATCGCCTCGGAATACTCCGCCAGCATGGCTTCAATGGCGGCTACACCTTTGGTTTTTAACTCATTGGCGCTGATATGGGGCATCGAAACCACCTATTAACAACACGATAACAGATGGATTTAATCACGATATTAGTCGTGCTGTAAAGCGTGCGCTTTGTGGCTTGGTTGTGTTTGAGGAATGTAGAGCCGTGCGCTACGGGCAGAAAAAAACCGGGCACTAAGCCCGGTTTGATGTTGTATCAGAATACCCTGATTGTGGCTTACATCTTCCAGCTGTACTGGATGCCCAGGGAGTTTTGGTACATTTTGATGTTGTCGATTGGTGATCCGGGGAAGAAAGGATTGATGCCTGAGATGTCATTCTTGAAGCCGTGCATGTAGGCAGCAGTGACTTCGTCGCCATTGGCTCTGGTGTAGGTAAAGCCCAGAGTGATATGGTCTTCAATGGTGGCAGGCGCCAGGATGTTGAAGGTAACTTCGCCGCAGTTTGTAAATGTTGCGCAGTTGCTGCCTTTCATCGGCGCATCGGTGTGGCTATAGCCAGCACGGAAAGTCCAGGCATTGCTGTACTTGTACTCGGCACCCAGCTTCCAGATGTTCATGTCGTCCCAGCCGAAGCCGGGGCCGGTGCTTGAACCTAGCAAACTAAAAATATTTGGAAACACAGGGTTGCCAACGGCGGCTACATCGCTGTAATTAATGCGTTGGTAGTCCAAGGCCACTTTCAAAGCCGGGGTGGCTTGCCAGGACACGCCGATGTTGTAGTTCTCAGGGATGTCAAAATCGCCCTGCTCGGCAAACAGGCCGCTGTATTTGCCCATTTCGTCAAAATTCATCTTGCTGGCATAGGCCGCGCCGATGGTGATGGTGGGGGTGATCTTGCCCAGATAGCCTACGCGCACACCATAACCGAAGGTGTCGTCATAGCCGGGGTTGTTCATGCTGGCCGGATTTGTAGAGAAAGCAGTAAAACCCTGCAGACCTTCGGCACGGAAACGCTGATAGCCGAACAAAGGAGAAATACCAATCGAATGGTTAGGCGCAATCTTGAACGCTGCCGTGGGTGCAACGATCAGTTGCATTAGATCCACGCCGAGACGGCCACAACCACCCAGCATGTTTGTTAAAGGACCGCCTGGCCCGCAAGTCCCAAAGAAACCATTTGGATCGTAATCAGTATTCATGCCGCCGTTACCATAGACAGTCACGCCCAATGCCAGATTGGGGTTGATCATCTTGTTGTAACCGAATTCGGGAACGAGGAAGTAGTTCGAGTCGCTTTCAACGTGTTCTGTAGGACCGCCCCAGTTGCGATTGGCTTCACGAATCGGGCTGAACAAATCCACGCCCAGGTCAATACGGTTGCCAGCAAACGCCGCGGTAGCAGGGTTGTTTGCGCCGAAGAAAGCATTATCCGTGCTGGTTGTGGAAGCGCCAGCCATGCCCTTGGCTTTCATGCCATAGCCGTGTCCAAAATAGCCGTTGGTGGCGTTTGCGCCAACGGAGATGCCGGCCAGTGCGAGCGCCAGAGCGATGCGGGTAATTTTCATTTTACCTCCGGGTAAAAAATCAAATTGAAACATTTTTGGTATTGCATGTTGTGGCAGATTTTACTGCGAATGCCGGTTTGGCTTGGCTGGCCATGGGTTTAATTGCTGCGTAGTGCTGGCCTTGTTGCAATCCTGCTACAAGACTTGAGGAGCCAAGCGTATTGGCTGCATGATTTTGATACAAAAGTACCAGAAAAAGTGTTTGCAAAATTAAAAACGCCCCGCTAGCCGGGGCGTTTTGTTCTCAAGATTTTTTCAATCCTAGATGAACAGGCAGATATCGGATTCGCCAGCAAATTCGAAGAAGCTGGCAGCGCCAACGTAGTCGATGCCGTCGATGAAGTCGCTGTGTTCAAAGCCAAACAGTTCGACAGTCATCTGGCAGGCCAGAAACTTGACGTCGGCTTCCTGGCAGAGCTCGCGCAGTTCGGGGATGGTGGCCACGCCGTTGTTGGCGATGGTCATTTTCATCAGGCTGGTGGCGACATTTTCGTAGCCGGGAACCAGGGACTGCACGGCGTTGGGGATGTTCCAGTTGATGCCTTTGAACCACTTGGGGCCAAACGGCATTTTCATGGGCATGCCGGGGTTGCCAAGGGGGCTGACCTTGAGGCCGGAGACGTCTTTGCGTACCAGTTGCAGGCCGTAGAAAGTGAAGAAAATCTGCACGTCGTAGCCGAGTGCGGCAGCGGTAGAAGCCAGGATGTAGGGGGGGTAAGCCCAATCCAGTGTGCCCTTGGTGGCGATGATGGCCAGCTTTTTGGTGTCGCTCATGTTCCCTCCGGTGTTGTGCTTGAATTTTGCGCGTAAAAAAAGCGTCGAACCATTTGGTCGACGCTTGGTGGGTTTGGCTTACTTCTTTTTCATGAAGAAGGTGTATTCGCCGCCGGCTTCTGCCGAGTTGACCAGGTCGTTGCCGGTTTGCTTGGCAAATGCCTGCATGTCTTTAACGGAACCCGGGTCGGTCGCGAGCACTTTCAGGATTTCGCCGCTGGCCATTTCTGCAAGAGCCTTTTTGGTGCGCAGGATGGGCAGGGGGCAGTTGAGGCCGCGTGCGTCGAGTTCTTTGTTGAATTCCATGTAAATCTCCGAACGGTATGGTTGATCAAAATCGGGAACGCTAAATTAACCCAGTGGACGAATTATTGCAACAAGGGCAAGGGCGCTAATTTCACGCGCTGATGGCTTTGCCGGCACGCGCCCAGCTCATGATGCCGCCTGCCAGGTTGTACACGTCCTGTTTGCCCTGGGACATGAGCCAGGCACAAGCTTGTGCCGAACGCGCGCCAGAGCGGCAGTAGAACACCACGGGGCTTTGACCCTGTAATTCCTGTGCCTTGAACGGCAACATGTGCAGTGGAATGTGGGTGGAGCCTTCGATTTTTGCCTGAGCAAACTCGGCTTCTGTGCGCACGTCGATAAGTTGTACGCCAGAAGTTTTCAGGGCTTCAAGCTGGTCTGAGTCAATTTCGCGGATGCCAAACATCGTTTTGTTACTCCGAAAAGTAAAGATTAACGATTGCTAATATACCAGTTTCCCCTGAAAAATCAAGGGTCAGGCGGGCGTTAGCAGCGTTGCGCGCCGTGATACAGGTTGACGACGTGGCGGGCTTCTGCAAAAAACAGCCAGCGTTCGCTGATCAATCCGGCAAATACGGATATCAGGGCGGCGATGCCAATGGCGCTGGAGTGCAGCTCCAGTGCGAAATACAGCATCAGAACGGGCACGGCATAAGCCAGCAGCATGGAGATCAGGCGCAGGCTGGCGACGGTCATGCGCGAGACGATGTAGCCGAATTCCTGGGTCAGGAAAGTGCCGTGGGTATGGCCGGCATCAAGCAGCTTGACCTGGGCGCGGGTAAAGCCGGTGGCGGTGTTAATGGTGGAACCGGTGCCCATGCGGTCAATCCAGTAGTAGTAGATGACCTTGACGAAAGCAGCCACAAACAGCTGGAACAGCGACATCAACACATATGGCTGGGTGTTGGCGCCAGCCAGAAAAGCGATGACCAACAGGATCATGCCGCCCGAAAAATGGCCAAGCGACAGATAGGCCGCTGGCACCAGCGGTGTGTTCCACTGACGGATGGTTTTGAGGCTGGCATAAATCATGGCGGTGGAAAAGATGGTCAGCCAGGCCAGCAGGGTGGCGATGGCGCCGGAAATGCTGCGGATGACCGGCCACATGTCCAGCCAGTAAAGTCCCAGGTAGGCGATGGCAAACGGGTAAAAGGCCACTGCCAGCACGCCTTCGCGCGAGAGCCAGGAAGTGCGCCAGCGCGAAAATGCGCGCCAGGCGTTTTTCGGGTTGGCCAGGTGCAGGGTGGAAGACATTAAGCCAACCGCGATCATGGTCAACGCCAATACGCCGGTAAACAAGACATGGCCGGACGACATGCCGCCGCCCATTTTGAACAGGTCTGCCATATACAGCAGCGCAAACAGGCCAAAGCCAGCGCCGGACAGCACGGTAAACAAGATCACTGAGAATGCTGGATGCATAAAACTTTCCTTTTGTGTATTCCCCCTGCCTTGAGGGAGGGGGTTAGGAGGTGAGTGTCTGGCTTGGCCGGGACTCTTGTTCTCACCCCAACCCTCCCCTTCAAGGGGAGGGAATTTGCGGTTAACGCTTAACCATGCGGTTGACGAATTGCTTGAGCTTGCCGCCCAGGCCGGATTTGTCGGTGCTCATTTCCACAGGAATGGGCTTGTGCTTGCGTGGCGGCAGGTAGTGGTTGGTGGGGTTGTAGCCCAACTCTGGCATGAGTTGATAACCCTCGCGCTCGCGCACCACTTTGCTGACTTCGGAACCGGGGTCGTCCAGATCGCCGAACATGCGGGCGTGCGCCGGGCAGGTCAGCACGCAGGAAGGCTGGCGTTCTTCTTCGGGGATGTTCTGGTCGTAGATGCGATCCACGCACAGGGTGCATTTCTTCATGGTGCCGGACTCGCGGTCGAGTTCGCGCGCGCCATACGGGCAGGCCCATGAACACAGGTTGCAGCCCATGCACTTGTTTTGATCCACCAGCACGATGCCATCTTCGGCACGCTTGTAAGAGGCGCCGGTCGGGCACACGGTGACGCAATCCGCATCCTTGCAGTGCATGCAGGACATGGGGAAGTTGATGGTCTTGTTGTTGGGGTAAGTGCCAACCTCAAAATTGCGAATACGGTTGAACCAGACACCAGAGGGCTCTGCGCCAAAGGGTTGGTAGTCAGTCAGGGGGCCGGTGGTGCCGGAGGCGTTCCATTGTTTGCAGGACACCGCGCAGGCATGGCAGCCCACGCAAACGTCCAGGTCGATGACAAGTCCTAATCTCATCTTGCTGTTTCCTTAGTTCTTTTCGTGCTCACGGCGAGCGTCGTAACGCAGCACGTCGGGGCGGCTGTAATGGTCGGTGGGCAGTTTTTTGACAACGCCAAATTGCGGCCAGCTGCCGGTTTCTCCGGCTTCCGCCTTGGTGATCTTGACGCGCAGGTCAAACCAGGCGGCCTGACCGGAAACCGGGTCAGAGTTGGTGAGGCGGCGCTCGCCCTGTTTTTCCGGCAGGAACTCGGAAATCAGGTGGTTGAGCAAGAAGCCCTTGGTGGCTTCGGAGGCGTCGTCTTTCAGCCCCCAGGTGCCGCGTTGCTTGCCGATGGCGTTCCAGGTCCAGACGGTGTTTTCCTGGCAGCCTTCCATGGTTTTCATCTGGCAGCGGATTTTGCCGTTGTGCGACTCCACCCAGATCCAGTCATAGTCTTTCAGCCCCATGTCGGCAGCCTTGCGCGCATTCATGTACAGCAGGTTTTGCGCCATGATCTGGCGCAGCCAGACATTTTGCGAATCCCACGAGTGGTACATGAACATGGGGCGCTGGGTCAGGGCAAAGAAGGGATATTCCTCGGCATCCACGCGCTGCTGTTCCAGCGGTTCGTACCACATCGGCAGCGGGTCGAAATATTTGGCCAGGCGTTCCTTGTCAGCCGGGTCTTTCGGCTGCGGGCCATCATACAAACCCTGTCCGGCCAAGCGGAATTTTTGCAGCGGCTCGGAATAAAACTGCATGATGATGGGCTCGACCTTGCCGACAAAACCAGCGTCCACGGCCACTTCCAGATAGTCGCGGTTTACATAGCGCATGTATTTCTGGTTGTCTGGCCAGTGGTGGGCGAAGAAGCTCTGGTTTTCGATGTACTTTTCCCACTGCCTGGGGTTGGGCTCGCCTTTCAGTGATTTTTCCCCGTCCTTGCCGCGCCAGCCAGCCAGGAAGCCCAAGCCGGGCGCGCGTTCGTAGTTGACGATGAAGTCAGGGTAGTCCTTGAACTTGCGCGTGCCATCCTTGTTGGTGAAAGCCGGGAACTTGAGGCGCGAAGCCAGCTCAACCATGACTTCTTGCCACGGACGCACATTGCGGTCGGGCTGCACCAGCGGATGACGGATCGAGTCTGCGGCGGCATCCGGTTCGGAAATCGGCCGGTCGAGCAGGGAAATGGTGTCGTAACGTTCGAGGTAAGTGGTGTCCGGCAGAATCAGATCGGCGAAGTTGGTCATTTCCGAGTGGAAAGCGTCGATCACGACCAGGAACGGAATTTTGTATTCGCCGAAGTTTTCCGGGTCTTTCTGACGCAGCATGTCCTGCACGTTGGCCGTGTTCATGGTCGAGTTCCACGCCATGTTGGCCATGAACAGGATCAGCGTGTCGAGCGCGTAGGGATCATGGTTGGTGGCGTTGGTAATTACCATGTGCATCATGCCGTGGGAGGACATCGGGGTTTCCCACGAAAACGCCTTGTCGATGCGCAGCGGATTGCCGTGTTCGTCGATCACCAGGTCTTCCGGGCGGGTGGGGAAACCCAGCGGCGGACGCGACAGCGGGGTATTCGGCGCATTGATGATGTCGATGTTGTTTTCCGGCAGCTGGTGCGGCGGGATGGGCTTGGGATACGGCGCGCGGGCGCGGAAGTTGCCCGGGCCGTCGAGCGCGCCCAGCAGCATCTGAATGAAGTGGATGGCGCGGCAGGCATGGAAACCGTTGGAATGCGCGGCAATACCGCGCATGGCGTACATCGCCACCGGGCGGCCCACGATCTTGTCGTGCTTGCGACCCCAGACGTCAGTCCACTCGATGGGCATTTCCACCGTTTCCTTGAACGCGACATGCGCCATTTCCAGTGCGATGCGCTCAATGCTTTCCGCCGGCACGCCGCACTCTGCGGCCACATTCGCGGGCGCGTAGCGTTCGTCCAGATATCGCTCGGCCATCAGGCTGAAAACGGTTTTCAGGCGGCGACCGTCCTGGGCAACAAAGTCGCCCGCCAGTGCCGGGGTGATGCCTGCCTCGATGCCGTTGGCAAAAGTTTCTTTTTCCAGATCCCAAATCAGCGGCTGACCCTGTTCGTTGCGCAGGAACAGACCGTCGTCGGAATGCCCCGGGTTCTGGATGACCAGCCAGGTGGCGTTGGTGTAATTGATCAGGAAGTCGTAATCAAACAGCTCGCGTGACAGCAACACATGCAGCATGGACATGGCAAACAGACCGTCCATACCCGGCTTGATCGGCACCCATTCGTCGGCAATGGCAGAGTAGCCGGTGCGCACCGGGTTGACCGACACGAACTTGCCGCCACCACGTTTGAGTTTTTCCAGACCGATCTTGATCGGGTTGGAAGAGTGATCTTCGGCCACGCCCCACATCAGGAAATACTTGGCGTAATCCCAATCCGGCGCGCCAAATTCCCAGAACGAAAAGCCGATGGAGTACAGGCCGGCGGCGGCCATGTTGACCGAGCAGAAGCCGCCGTGTGCCGCCCAGTTCGGCGTACCGAACTGTTGCGCCCACAGGCCGGTCAGTGCCTGCATCTGGTCGCGGCCAGTGAAGTAACCCAGCTTGGAGGGGTCGGTGGCGCGAATTTCGGACAGGCGTTCGGTCAGCAGATCCAGCGCCTGTTCCCATTCTATGGCTTCGTATTCGCCATCGCCGCGTTCGGTGCCGGGTTTGCGCATCAAGGGTTGCGACAGACGCGCCCTGGAATACTGTTTCATGATGCCGGCCGAACCCTTGGCGCACAACACACCCTGATTGGTTGGGTGGTTTTTGTTGCCCTGGATATAGCGTACCTTGCCTTCTTGCAGTGTGACCTTAATGCCGCAACGGCAGGCACACATATAGCAGGTGGAATATTTGATTTCTTGCTTGGTATGGTCTTCGACCGGAATGCGTGCGTTCATGTTTTTTCAGTTAAATACATGCGCATCCAGCGGACAAGCCGCGGCTGAAAAATCCAGAGGATTTTGCTCAGATTAGGTATCGAAGAAAATTGGCTTTCTTCGATTTTTTACCCTGCCCGCCACAGGAAACGCAAAAAAAAACCAGCACCAAGCGCGTTGATCGCATGATATTGCTGATTGAGGTTATATTAAATTTTCCGAATATGCCGTTATTTTGCTTGACTGCACAAAATTAGGCAATCAGCGTATTTGATTCGCAATCAAGCGAATTTATCGTTAGTCAAAGTAGGGCTATTGCGGACGTGGTGAGAAACGACAGTCTGCGTTTCGCCAACGGATCAATTTATTTAACTATCGTGGCGTTATCGGCGTCTCGCCGCCAGGCTTCGATGCCGCCTTGCAGCAGCCGTACATTATCCCAGCCCGCCACGCGCAGGGCAAAGTAGGCCTGCGCCGACTGTGCGCCGGTATTGCAGTAAAGCAAAACCGGTTTGTCGCGCGGAATTTCATTGCGGCGTGCAAGGATATTGCGCCATTCGATATGCCTGGCACCGGCAAGATGCCCGGCTGCGTAGTTCTCCGCCTGGCGGGTATCAATAATGTGATAAGTCTTCCATTCACCGTCCGCGATTTGCCTGGGCAGCACGATACCACTGCCAAATTCGGCAAAATCCAGATAGGTCTCCATTGCGTCGATGGCGGCATCAATCGGGTCTTGCGCCGATACAGAAGGGCTGGAACATGAGAGCCACACGAGTGTGAGGGCGAGGGCTGTCGATTTCATGGCTGGATTATCCTATGCAGGGATATAGGCTTGAATGGTTGTTTGTGACCGGTTTCATCATTTGGGCTGACGATTCTGTCATTCGGCCTGCCAGGTGCCGGACTTGCCGCCTTGTTTTTTCAGCACCCGAATGTTTTCGATTTTCATCCCGCGATCGACAGCCTTGCACATGTCGTAGATGGTGAGCAGACCGACTGACGCGGCAGTCAAGGCTTCCATTTCGACGCCGGTTTTGCCGGTGGTTTCCACTGCCACCGTGCAATGAATGGCATTGTCCGCAGTGATTACGGAAAACTCGACCGTGACCTTGGTGAGCGCCAGCGGATGGCAGAGCGGGATCAAGTCGGCAGTTCTTTTGGCGGCCTGAATGGCGGCAATGCGGGCAACCCCCAATACATCGCCTTTTTTTGCCTGCCCATCAACGATCATGGCCAGTGTTTCTGTTTGCATCACAATCTGGCCGCCAGCGACAGCAAGCCGCCGCGTATCAGCCTTGCCGCCGACATCGACCATGATGGCCTGACCATTTGCATCAAAATGGGTAAAACTGCTGCTCATTGCTACACTCCGCGATTGAACCCGGATTATCCATTAGACGACCCTATTGGGCTACGCGAGTTCTGGCGGCGGTTTTGCGGCAATCCACTCGCAAACCCTCACGCCCTAATGGATAATCCGGGTTGAACTCTGTTAGATTCAGACCATCTTAGCACCGTGCGCAAACCCATCATTCTTTTGCTGACGCTGTCGCTTGCCGTGCCGCAGCTTGCTGCCAGCCCGCTGCCCGAACTGGGGGAATCATCACGCCAGTACCTGACAGACAGGCAGGAAAAGGAAATAGCCCGCGCCATCATGCGGGATATCTATGCCAATCCCCTGTTTCTGGCCGATGCAGAAATTGAGGCATATCTAAATGAACTGGGTGCGCGCCTGGTGGCCGGGAGTTCTATCAGCGGCCGCACACTGCATTTCTTTGCTGTGCGTGATTCTTCGATCAATGCCTTTGCCCTGCCGGGCGGTTATATCGGGGTGCATACCGGCCTGCTGCTGGCAGTCGGCAGCGAATCAGAGCTGGCCGGCGTGCTGGCTCACGAAATTGCGCATGTGAGTCAGGAGCATCTTTCGCGCATGATTGCGCATCAGGAACGTAGCTATCTGCCCACTCTGGCTGCGTTGGCCGTGGCGGTGCTGGCGGCACGTTCAAACGCCAATGTGGGTTCGGCTGCGCTGGCGGCAACGCAGGCGTTGAGTATTCAGGGGCAGTTGGATTTCACACGCGAAAACGAGAGTGAGGCAGATCGCATAGGCTTTGAAATCCTCCGTCAGTCCGGTTTTGATCCGCAGGGCATGGTGAGTTTCTTCAGCACCTTGCAGCGCAATAATCGCTTGTTTGACAACAACGCGCCAGCCTATTTGCGCACTCATCCACTCAACACCCAGCGCATCGCCGATATGGAAGACCGCGCGCAGCGCTTGCCGTTCCGCCAAGTGAGTGACTCGCGCGAATTCCATTTCATGCGTGCGCGTCTGGCCGCCATGGAGGGTACGGCAGACGATGCCGTGCGGCGTTTCCAGGAGCAGGTCAGGGAGAAAAGAACCCGCTTGATGGAGGCCAGTCAATATGGCCTGGCGCTGGCGTATATGCGTCAAAACAAACTGCTCGAAGCCGAAAAGCAACTTGAACTGGCCATCAAAACAGGTGATTCGCCCATGCTGCATAGTTTACGGGCAGAGCTTAAGCTCAGGCTGGGTAACGCGAAGCAGGCCACCGAACTCTATCGCACATCCATTGTGCGCTACCCGCACTACAAACCTCTGATCTATGGCTATGCCGATGGCCTGATCCGCTCGGGTCAGGCGCAGAGCGCGATTGATATTCTGGTCGGCAAAACCGCGATCTGGCCCGATGACGCGCAGCTCTGGAAACTTCAAGCGCGCGCCCACGCAGCCCTGGGTCGCAAACTGGCCAGCCATCTGGCCGAAGCCGAAGCCATGGCAGCACGCGGCAACCTGAGCGCGGCTTTGGAGCAGGTCAATTTGGGGCTGAAAGCCGGCGATGGCAATTTTTATGAGTTGTCCGCAGCCGAAGCGCGCCGCCGTGAATGGGAGAAGGCGCTGAATGAAGATACGGCCAGGCAGGTAAAGAAATAGCTTAGCCCTGGTTAATCCACTAGGGGCGCCCTTACGGCGCCTACGGTTCTGCGCGAGTCCTGGCGGCGATTTTGCGGCGTCTTGCCGCCCCGCTTGGCGTCCGTAGTCGCTGATATGGGCTTGGCGCAGGGGCGGCGATCCACATGCGAACCCACACACCATGCCATCGCGTCTTAAGAACCTCTATCATTCCTCGTCCGTCTAGTAGTAATTTACTTGTCAAAATTCGCGTAAAAAACTGTGTATCCGCTTGCATGGGCAAAACAACCTGCTCTATGCTTGCAGCAACCGATGAATGATAATGCGTTGCTAAATAAGGAGGCGTATGTGCCACCGGCATTGCTACTTCATCACCATTGTTAATCCGAAGATCTTCATGATCCCATTCGGCAAGCACAAAGTGCTTGCCGAGCAGGAAATCGACAAAGTTACCGGCTTTGTTTACGGTCTCTGACCACCTTACTTCATAACTAGGAGATTTGCATGAACGCATTGCGTAGAAACGTCCTCAAAGGCGCCACTGGTGCGGGTGCCGTTGCCGTGGCTGTGGCCGCAGGTTTGATTGCGCCGACCCAGGTACTGGCTGCACCCCGTGCCGCCTTCGATGCCAGAAATATGGGCGATGCCCTGAAGGGCATGGGTCTGCCTGCTGCCGCTGATTCCAAGGACATCGCGATCAAGGCACCTGATATCGCCGAAAACGGTGCTGTGGTTCCAGTGGAAGTAACCAGCAACATTGCTGGCACCACTGCCATCGCCATTCTGGCCGAAAAGAACATCACCCCGCTGGTGGCCGATTTCGACTTTTCGGGTGGCGCGGAGGGCTATATATCTACCCGTATCAAGATGGGTACTACTGCGCTGGTGCGTGCCATCGTCACCGCTGGCGGCAAAACCTACCAGGCTACCAAAGAAGTAAAAGTGACTATTGGCGGCTGCGGCGGCTAATAACGGATCAAATCCGAGACAGACATAAACCAAATCCTGAAAGGAAGTAAAAATGGCTGAACCAATGAGAATCCGCGCCACCATGGCTGGCAATGTTGCTGATGTGAAAGTGCTGATGAACCACCCCATGGAAACCGGTCAGCGCAAGGACGCGAAAACCGGCCAGCTGGTGCCCGCGCATTTCATTACTGACGTGACTGCAACCATAAACGGTGTAACTGTTCTGAAGTCCAGTATGGGCGGCGGCGTGTCCAGAAACCCCTACCTGGGGTTCAAGGTCAAGGGCGCCAAGAGCGGCGACAAGATCGTTATCAGCTGGGTGGACAACACCGGAGCCAAGCGCACTGATGAGGCCACTGTTGGCTGATCTTGGCTAATCAGACGCGTCGGGCTGCCCGACGCGTCCTTTGATGTACAACTACACCAGTCGCCACGATTTTCAGCGGCGACGAGACGAAAAAAGGCAATACCAAGGCTGATTGTTATCGGCCTGATGGTATGGGCGCTGACCGCAACGGCAGCGCTTGGGCGGGGTCGCCGGAATTTAGAACCTCTGATTAATTCCCACATGGCCGAGCGCTTGGTTTTGCGGGCGAAATGCAAGGCGCGCATGACTGCGCACAATCATCTGCCGCAAATGGCTCATAGCTACTATTTACCGTTACGGTCGGGGAATTGACAATCCGCTTTACAAGTCCGAACCCATAAAGAGGAGAGCAACACCATGATGAATCGTCGTGAATTTCTGCAAATGCTGGCTGTGGCAGCGGCCTCAGGGATGGCGATTGGCAGCAAAAAGGCTCTGGCTGGCGATGCGGATTTTTATGATCTGCCCAAGTTCGGCAATGTCTCGTTGATGCACATGACCGACTGTCACGCGCAGCTTTTGCCGATTTATTTCCGCGAACCCAACGTCAACATCGGTATCGGCGAAGCCACCGGCAAAGTGCCGCATCTGGTAGGGCAACATTTCCTCAAGGCGTATGGTATCAAACCCGGCACGCGCGATGCGCACGCTTTCACTTATCTGGATTTTGTCGCAGCTGCCAGAACCTATGGCAAGGTGGGCGGTTTCGCCCACCTGAAAACCCTGGTCGACAAGGTGCGTGGCTCGCGTCCCGGCTCGTTGCTGCTGGACGGCGGCGATACCTGGCAGGGTTCCGCCACCGCGCTGTGGAGCAATGCACAGGATATGGTCGATGCCTGTATCGCACTGGGCGTAGATGTCATGTGTCCGCACTGGGAAATGACCTATGGCGCCGAGCGCGTCATGGAAATCGTCAACAAGGATTTCAAGAAAGCCGGCGTGGACTTCGTGGCGCAGAACGTCGTCACCAACGACTTTGGCGACCAGGTGTTCAAACCTTATGTCATCAGGGAAATGAACGGGGTCAAGGTTGCCATCGTCGGCCAGGCCTTCCCTTACACGCCCATCGCCAACCCGCGCTACATGGTGCCCGACTGGAGCTTCGGTATCCGCGACGACGGCATGCAGAAATGGGTCAACGATGCACGCACCAACGGCGCGCAGGTGGTGGTGGTGCTGTCGCACAACGGCATGGACGTCGACCTCAAGATGGCCAGCCGCGTTACCGGCATCGACGCCATTTTCGGCGGCCACACCCACGATGGCGTGCCACAGCCGGTGCAAGTCAAGAACGCCAAGGGCGTGACGCTGGTGACCAACGCTGGTTCCAACGGCAAGTTCCTTGGCGTGATGGATTTTGATGTGAAGGGCGGCAAAATTGCGGGCTGGAAATACAAGTTGTTGCCGGTGTTCTCCAACCTGTTGCCAGAAGACGCCAAAATGGCCGCACTGATCAAGAACATTCGCGCCCCCTACGAGAACAAGCTGAACGAAAAACTGGCGGTCACCGAAGATTTCCTTTACCGCCGCGGCAACTTCAATGGAACTTTCGACCAGGTCATCCTTGATGCGCTGATGAAGGTCAAGGGCGCCGATGCCGCCTTCTCGCCCGGCTTCCGTTGGGGAACCAGCCTGCTGCCGGGCGATGTGATTACCATGGACCGGCTGATGGATCAAACGGCCATTACGTATCCGTCCACGACCCTGACCAACATGACGGGCGAAACCATCAAGACCATCATGGAAGATGTCTGCGACAACCTGTTCAATGCCGACCCCTACTACCAGCAGGGTGGCGACATGGTACGCGTGGGTGGCATCCAGTACACCGTCAACCCCAACAAGAAAATTGGTGAGCGCATCAGCAACATGATGCTGAACGGCAAACCAGTTTCCCCCAACAAGACCTATAAGGTCGCGGGCTGGGCGCCGGTGGGTGAAGGTGTCACCGGCACGCCGATCTGGGATGTAGTGGCCGAATACCTGCGCGACATGAAGGTCATCAAGCCGGTCAAGCTCAACCTGCCCAAGGTGGTCGGACTTGGTAACAACAACCCCGGCATGGCTTGATTGCTGTTGGGGTAGCAAAGAAACGGAGCCGTCAGGCCCCGTTTTCATCGGTTATGCCGGGGTTGGCTTACTGGCCGCTCTGCCGTTAAGCCACATGCCCGGCAATCTGCTTCGGCCTCACGCACGCATGAACCGGGCGGCTTCCACCATGTTCCTGAGCGCGGCTTCCGTCTCCGGCCAGCCACGGGTTTTCAGGCCGCAGTCGGGATTGACCCAGAGATTTTCCGCCGGAATCACCGCTGCCGCTTTTTTGAGCAGCCGCGCCATTTCCTCCGCATCCGGCACGCGCGGACTGTGGATATCGTACACACCCGGTCCGATTTCGTTGGGGTAGCTGAATTCGCCGAATCCGCGCAAGAGTTCCATGTCCGAGCGGCTGGTTTCGATGGTGATGACGTCGGCATCCATGGCCGCGATGGCGGGCAGGATGTCGTTGAACTCGGCGTAGCACATGTGCGTGTGGATTTGCGTGTGATCTTCAACAGCGGAAGCGCTGATGCGGAAGGCGCGGCTGGCCCAGTCCAGGTAACGCTGCCAGTCGGATTTTCTGAGCGGCAATCCCTCACGGTAGGCGGGTTCATCAATTTGTATGATCTGGATGCCGGCTTTTTCCAGATCGGCGACTTCATCGCGGATGGCCAGCGCGATTTGCAAACAGGTTTGCGCGCGCGGCTGATCGTCACGAACGAATGACCATTGCAGGATGGTTACCGGGCCGGTCAGCATGCCTTTCATGGGTTTGCGGGTAAGCGATTGCGCATAGACGCTCCATGCCACCGTCATCGGCGCGGGGCGCGACACGTCGCCATAAATGATGGGTGGTTTGACACAACGCGAACCGTAGGACTGCACCCAGCCGTTTTGCGTGAAGGCGAATCCATCGAGCTGCTCGCCAAAATATTCCACCATGTCGTTGCGCTCGGCCTCGCCGTGCACCAGCACGTCCAGACCAAGCTGCTCCTGCTTGCGAATGGCGTATTCAATTTCCTTCCGCATGGCCGCGTGGTAGTCGTCCTCCGCAAGCGCCCCGTTTTTATAAGCGGCGCGGGCGGCACGGATTTCCGGCGTCTGTGGAAACGAGCCGATGGTGGTGGTGGGGAAGGCCGGCAGCCTGAATTTGTCCCGCTGAATACGCTGCCGCTGCGCGAAGGCGCTGCTGCGTTTCGCATCGGTTTCCTGCAAACCCGCGATGCGCGCGGCAACTTCCAAGTTGTGTACCCGCCTGGAATTGCGCCGTGATTCCAGTGCGGCGGCGTTGTCATCGAACAGGGCTGAGACGGCCTCGCGGCCTTGATTGAGCGCGGTTTTCAGCACAGAAATTTCGCCAATCTTTTCGTCGGCGAACGCCAGCCAGTTTTTGATTTCCGCGTCGAGCCGGGTTTCCGCCGCCAGACTCACAGGCACATGCAGCAGCGAGCAGGACGGCGCAATCCAGAGACGATCGCCCCATTTTGCCTGCAAGCCGCGCAAACGCTCCAGAGCACCGCCCAGACTGGACTTCCAGATATTGCGTCCGTCGATGATGCCAACGCTGAGGATTTTGTGCGCGGGCAGCCAGTCGATCACCGTTGCCAGTTCTTCGCTGGCGCGCACCGCATCGACATGCAATCCGGCCACCGGCAGCTTGGCGGCCACCAGCAGGTTGTCGCGCATCGGGCCAAAGTAATTGGCCAGCAGGATGTTCAGCCCCGCGCTGTTCAGGGTGTGGTAGGCGCGCTCGAATGCCATGCGCCATTCTCCGGGCAAATCCAGGCTCAAAATTGGTTCGTCGATCTGCACCCATTCGACGCCCTGTTGTTTCAGCCGTACGAGGATTTCGCCATATACCGGCAGCAGACGCTCGAGCAAATCGAGTTTGCCGATGGCCTTGCCCCTGGTTTTTGACAACCACAGGAAAGTCAGCGGGCCGATCAGCACCGGCTTGGCCTTGAAGCCCGCTTCATGCGCTTCACGTATTTCATCGAACAGCCATTCCACGCCCAGGCGGAAATGCGAATCCGCATCCAGTTCCGGCACCAGATAGTGGTAATTGGTGTCGAACCACTTGGTCATTTCCAGCGCCCAGGTGCTATGCGATGCGCTAATTTCTGAACCGTGGCTGGCGCATCCGCCAGCCTGCTCACGGGCGTCAATTTGACCGCGCGCCATGACAAACGCACGGGTCAGCGCATCCTCGTCCGTAAAGCCGAATCGCGCCGGCTCGCAGCCCAACAGCAGTATGTGATTCAGCATTTGATCGTAATAGGCAAAGTCGCCCACGGTGACGAAGTCGAGGCCGGCCTCGTGCTGCTTGCACCAATTTTCCCAGCGGATCGTGCGGGCGGCCTCCCGCAACGTCTGCGCATCTGTTTCGCCGCGCCAGAATTTTTCCAGCGCGAATTTCAATTCCCGGTTTGCTCCGATGCGGGGCACGCCCAATACATGCGCAAGCGCCATGATGTTGTCCTTTCGTTTAATGTGGACGGCATCATGCGGCAGGCAGTATCATGAATCAAACGAATTATTTTCATTTTTTACATGAATAGCTTTCATATCGAATTGCGTCATCTGCGCTTGTTGCAGGCGCTGGCGGAAAACGGGGGGCTGACGGCAGCGGCGGAACGCCTGCATCTCACCCAGTCTGCTGTTTCCCACCAGCTGAAGGCGCTGGAACATCTGCTGGAATTGCCATTGCTGGAACGGGCATCGCGACCGCTGAAACTGACCCCGGCTGGCAAACGACTATTGTCGCTGGCTGAAACCGCGCTGCCGCAAGTCGAAGACGCGCTACGCGACCTGGCAAAGCTCAAGGACGGCGACGCGGGCGAGTTGCGCATCGCGCTGGAATGCCACACCTGCTATGACTGGCTGATGCCGGCCATGGATGCCTTTCGCGCGTCCTGGCCGCGTGTGGAGCTGGATTTGCTGGGCGGCTTTCATGCCGACCCGGTCGCGCTTTTGCATGACGGCCAGGCCGATGTGGTGATTACGTCGGATGTCTCATCGCGCAAGGACACGGTTTTCGAGCCGCTGTTCGCCTACGAAATGCTGGCGCTCATGCCCAACAGTCATGCGCTGGAAAAAAAGAAATTCCTGCTGCCCAGGGATTTCGCCGCCGAAACGCTCATCACCTATCCCGTGCCGGAGCAACGCCTGGATTTGATCCGCCGCGTGCTGACGCCCGCCGGTATCAAGCCCGCGCGGCGCGAGGCGCAACTGACCGTCGCCATTCTGCAACTGGTCGCCAGCCGGCGCGGTTTGGCCGCGCTGCCCGCCTGGGCGGTCGCGCCCTATCTGGAACGCGCTTATGTGGCCGCACGACCCATCGGCAAACATGGCCTGTGGGCGGAACTCTATGCCGCCGTCCGCAAGCCCGAAGCAGGAAGCGCCTATCTCGCCGATTTCATCGCCACGGTTCAGCGTGAAAGCTTCGCCAGACTGCCGGGAATACGGCC
>CAYTZP010000002.1:0-11054 GCA_964442685.1 uncultured Thiobacillus sp. | reverse complement strand
CTTTAACTCAATGACGCGCGTCGTTGAAAGACAACTTTCAAGAATTCCGTACATCATGACCAGCAACGAAATCCGCAAACGCTTTCTGGACTTTTTTGCGTCCAAGGGCCACACCGTTGTGCCCTCCAGTTCGCTCATTCCCGGCAACGACCCGACCCTGCTGTTCACCAACGCGGGCATGGTGCAGTTCAAGGACGTGTTTACCGGTCAGGACAAGCGGCCCTATGTGCGCGCCGCGTCCAGTCAAAGATGTGTCCGCGCGGGCGGCAAGCACAACGATCTGGAAAACGTCGGCTATACGGCACGCCACCACACCTTTTTCGAGATGCTGGGCAATTTCAGCTTTGGCGATTATTTCAAGCGCAACGCGATCCAGTACGCCTGGGAATTCCTCACCGAAGACATCAAGCTGCCCAAGGAAAAATTATGGGTCACGGTGTACGCCGAGGACGATGAAGCCTATGACATCTGGGCGAATGAAGTCGGCGTGCCAACCGAGCGCATTGTGCGCATTGGCGACAACAAGGGCGCGCGCTATGCCTCGGACAATTTCTGGGCCATGGGTGACACCGGCCCCTGTGGCCCCTGCACCGAAATCTTTTACGACCATGGCGCGGAAATCGCGGGCGGGCCGCCCGGTTCCCCAGATGAAGACGGCGACCGCTATATCGAAATCTGGAACAACGTGTTCATGCAGTTCAACCGCGACGAAGCCGGGGTCATGCATCCGCTGCCCAAGCCGAGCGTGGACACCGGCATGGGGCTGGAGCGCATCTCTGCGGTGTTGCAGCATGTGCATTCCAATTACGAAATTGATCTTTTTCAGGCGCTGATCAAAGCCGCTGCGCGCGAAACCGGCTGCAAGGACATGGACAGCCCGTCGCTGAAAGTCATCGCCGACCATATCCGCGCCTGCTCCTTCCTTATCGTCGATGGCGTCATTCCCGGCAACGAAGGCCGCGGTTATGTATTGCGTCGCATCATCCGCCGCGCCTTGCGCCACGGCCACAAACTCGGCCAGCCCAAGCCCTTCTTCAATAAACTGGTGGCCGATCTGGCAGCCGTGATGGGCGAAGCCTATCCGGAACTGAAACAAGCACAAACCCGCGTGGCGGAAACGCTGTTGCAGGAAGAGGTGCGCTTTGGTGAAACCCTCACCCACGGCATGAGCATTCTGGAAGAGGCTCTGGCAGGCGGAGAAAAAACACTGAATGGCGAAACCGCTTTCAAGCTGTATGACACCTATGGCTTCCCGCTGGATTTGACGGCGGATGTCTGCCGCGAACGCAATGTCAGCGTGGACGAAGCGGGCTTCAACGCCGCCATGGAAAAACAGCGCGAGCAGGCGCGCGCGGCGGGCAAATTCAAGGCTGCGGGCACGCTGGAATATAGCGGTGAACCCACGGCTTTTCATGGCTACGACAGCCTGAATGTGGACGCGGCAAAGATCACGGCGATTTATGTTGACGGCAGCGAAGTCGGGCAAATCAACGCTGGCCAGTCCGGTGTCATCGTGCTGGACAACACGCCGTTCTATGCTGAATCCGGCGGCCAGGTCGGCGACACTGGGCTGCTTGAAAGCGGCGCGGCACGCTTCGAAATCGGCGACACGCAGAAAATCCGCGCCGACGTGTTCGGTCATCAAGGGACACTGAAGCAGGGCACACTGAAAACCGGCGACAAGGTCGCGGCCAAAGTGGATGGCCTGCGCCGCGCCCGCACCATGCGCAACCACTCTGCCACCCATTTGATGCACAAGGCGCTGCGCGAAGTGTTGGGCGATCATGTCCAGCAAAAAGGCTCGCTGGTGGATCCGGATAAAACCCGTTTCGATTTTGTCCACACCGGTTCCATGAGCGCGGAGCAAATCCGCGCGGTGGAAGACAAGGTCAACGCCGAAATCCTGCAAAACCAGGCCACCCAGGCACGCGTTCTGCCCATCGAAGAAGCGAAGAAAACCGGCGCGATGATGCTGTTCGGTGAGAAGTATGGCGACGAAGTGCGGGTGCTGGACATCGGCAGCTCGCGCGAACTGTGCGGCGGCACCCACGTGACCCGCACCGGCGACATCGGTTTGTTCAAAATCGTCATGGAAGGCGGCGTGGCGGCGGGTGTGCGCCGTGTGGAAGCCATTACCGGCGACAATGCGGTAGCATACATGCAAGACCTCGACAGCCAGCTCAAGCAGGCTGCCGCCATGTTGAAGTCCCAGCCATCCGAACTCGGCCAGAAAATTACCCAGGTGCAGGATCAGGTCAAGGCGCTGGAAAAGGAACTGGCCAAACTCAAGGGCAAACTCGCCGCCAGTCAGGGTGACGACCTCGCCGCGCAGGCGGTCGAAATTGGCGGCATCAAGGTACTGGCTGCGCAGATTGAAGGTGACGCGCAAGCCTTGCGCGAAACCGCCGACAAACTGCGCGACAAACTCGGAACCTGTGCGCTGGTGCTGGGCGCAGCCAGCGATGGCAAAGTTAGCCTGGTAGCCATGGTGAGCGCGGATGCCACCAGTCGCATCAAGGCTGGCGAACTGGTCAACTTCGTTGCCAGCCAGGTTGGCGGCAAGGGCGGCGGAAGGCCGGACATGGCGCAAGCAGGCGGCACCCAGCCGGAAAATTTGCCGACCGCTTTAAGTGCTGTTGCAAGCTGGATTGGGACAAAGTTAAACTGAACCCAGATCAACCATTACGACTGACACGCAATGCCTGATTCGGGATCTTCAACAATTTCGGCACGCTTGGCCAAAATACTGCGGGTAGGCAGGTCAGACGATCCCGTTTCCAGTTTGAAAGCGGCCACCCGTTGGGCGGACAGCCTGGCACTGGGTGATCCGATCAAGGCGCAAGCGGCCATTCTTGCTGAAATCAAACGTTTTAACGATGGGGAAGATGCGCCGTCCAAAGAGCGCCTGCTGATCCTGATGACGCTGGATGAAAAGGCGCAGGATCTGCAGGCGGCGCTATCGCGTCAATATCTGCGTAATGCCCGCATGTCGCGCCTGGCCGAGAGCGAACTCTGGCACGCCCTGTATCAGCTGAACTGGGAAGTGCTGCGTGGCTACCACGCCCACATCTTCAGTTATTTCCGCAACCAGGGAAGTGGCAACTATGCGGCCATGATTCCCGTCATCACGCTACGGGCGCTGCGCGGTTTCCGTAATGTCATCAAATGGCGCAGTCTGCGCTACATGCACCCCGGCGAAAAAACCTGGTTGCGCCTGCATCAGTTGTATCAGATCGCGGAAAACCAGAAATTTCATCAAACCCGATTGCTGGTTTATCCGGACGATAGTCAGGAAAGCAGTTGTGAGGGGGAATATATTCATATCCTGATGCTCAATCAGGCGGATTCTGGTTCCTTGTATCCCCGGCAAATCGGCTTGATTGACCAATGGCTGGATACCTGGTGCGAGCAGATGACGCTGGATTCGGTGCTGGATATGGAGCGGCATGTGCTGGCCGTGGACATGACCCGTGATCGCGGCGCCAGACGTGTGCGCAATACCGGCCCCGAACTGTCCACACGTTACTGGTCCACGCACGAGTTGCTGGCCAGACTCAAGGCAATCCAGAACGAAATCCATGCTGGTGCAGCACCGGCGCGTTTGGGTCTGAGCGAGAATGTGCGGGCTTCCGAAAGTTTGGAGTTGCTGGCCTTGCTGGTGCGTCAATGGGGTGTGCTATCGGCGCGCGAACAGCGCCGCAAACCGCGTGTGACGGTGAAGAAAATCATGGAAGTCGTGCATGGTTTTGATACCGTATTCAAACATATGGTTGACAGCGAATTCGATATGCCGCGCAGTTTGCCGGACGATAGCCTGATCCGGGATGAAGCCGTGGATGTGCATGTGTACGGCTTTGTTACCGAGCGCACGCGCGAGCGCCTCGCCGCCTCGTCGGCCAAGCCTGTGCAGAAAAACATGGCGGATATCGAACGCTGGGTGATGGAAGACGAGAGCGAGTGCGGCTATGGCGCCAGCACCCAAACCCGGGACAAGGACTGGCTGCGGGTGGGGGCGCTGGTGGGCTTGCGCGCGGTAAATTCGGAAGAATGGGCGCTAGGCGTCGTGAGGCGTCTGTCACGCCAGAGTGAAACAGAAAGTTCGGTCGGCTTTGAGACTTTGCCAGACAAACCCTTGTGCGTTGTTCTGCATAGCGGCAAGTCGGGTGCGGGCTATATGGTCAATGGGGTGGGTATAGATAAGCATGTGTCGGGTATCCGGGGCATGATACTCAACGAGGGTTCCCGTCCGGTCATGGTCATGGATCCCATGCATTATCAGCGCAAGGCAGTGTTTGAATATACCCACCACCGCGCATGCAAGACCCTGTGCCTGGGTGATCTGGTCGAGCAGGGCGAAGGCTGGGTGATGTGTCAGATTGTCTGGCTGGATCAATAAACCGCTAATTGCGTTTCAAACCATTCGGCAAGATCAGCAATTTCTTGCTGACATATGCTGTGCGACATGGGATAGCCATGCCATGCGAGCTTTGCCCCCATTGCTGACAGGCTGGCTTGACCCTGCTGTGCCAGGGTCAGGGGGATGATCTCGTCTTGTACTCCATGCGCCATGAAAATCGGCAAATTCCGCAGTGGCTCAGGTTTAGGGTGGGTCAGGAGCGACTGCGCCACATAGCCCGAGAGCGCAGCAACGCCGCCAAGGCGGGGAATGCCGCTGGCCGCACTCAGCAAGCTGATCACGGCACCCTGGGAAAACCCGGCCAGAAAAACGGGGGCGTGGAAATGTTGCTCGAAGTGCTGGATCAACTGCCGCAACTGCCCCACCGATTTTGCCATGCCGTCGGCATCTTGCTGCCAGCGTAAATCCGCCGCTGCAATGTCGTACCAGGCGCGCATGGTCATGCCGCCATTGATCGTAACCTGGCGTAATGGCGCGTGCGGCAGCACATGGTGTATGCCGGCAAGCCCGAGCGCCTCGGCTACCGGCTCCAGATCGTAGCCGTCGGCACCCAGGCCATGCAGCCAGAATATCAGGGCACGCGGTTTGTTTCTGGCGGGGTGTTCAAGGTATTCCAGCATGGCGGCAACAATCGTAATCAGGGCTTGCAAGTTTATACTCCGCACATGTCTGCCAGCTTATTGCCCCCGCTTTTATTGCCATTGCTCAGGCGGCTTGCCGACGGCAAGTTTCATTCGGGGCAGAAACTGGCGGCGGAATACGGCATCTCGCGCGCTACGGTGTTCAATCTCATTCGACAGGCAGACGGGCTTGGCCTGAAGGTTCACGCCGTGCACGGGCGCGGCTATCGGCTGGCAGATAAAATTTCCTGGCTGGATGCGCAGGATTTGCAAACACAACTGGGCGCGGCGGGACAGGCGTTCGAGATTCAGCTGCTGGATCAGGTTGATTCAACCAATACCAATCTGTTTGCCCGCGCCATGGCGGGGGCAGCGCACCGGACTGTGCTGTATGCAGATTACCAACATGCAGGGCGGGGACGTCGCGGGCGCAGCTGGCAGGCGCCGCTGGGCGGCGGGCTGGCGTTTTCCCTGCTGTGGCGGTTTGAGCAGGGCGCGAGCCGCTTATCGGGGCTGAGCATTGTGGTCGGTCTGGCGCTGACACGCGCATTGGCGCAGTGTTGCCCCGATCCGGAAAAACGCCCCGTCAGAATCAAGTGGCCCAATGATGTGCTGGCCGGTTACCGCAAACTCGCGGGTATCCTGGTTGAAGTGCAGGGCGAAATGGATGGGCCGTCATTTGCCGTGATCGGCATTGGCGTCAATCAGCGCCTGCCCGCAGCATTCCGCGAAGATATTGATCAGGCAGTCGTTGATCTGGAGGAAATTGGCGCAAATGTCAGCCGGGCGACCCTCATGACTGCGATATTGCGTGAACTTGCCCAAGCGATAACGGATTTTGAACAGAGCGGAATGCAGCGAGCCTTGCAGGAGTGGCCGTACTGGCACGCGCATGAGGGGAGGCAGGTGGTAATGCGCACCCCCGACGGCGGCCGCTACAGCGGAGTGGCCAGCGGGCTGGACAAGGCCGGCAATCTGCTGCTGAAAATACCGGGCGGCGAGCTGCGGGCTTTTGGCGCGGGAGAGGTTAGCCTGCGTCCGCTGCCGTAAAATGACGCCACCATGAAGGCACGACAAGAAATTTTGCTGCTGGATGCCGGCAACACCCGCCTCAAATGGGCGCGGGTGCGCCTGCTCTCTGGCAGCACAGCGCGACCGGAGCCGCAATGGCTTGCCGATGGCGCTGTCCCGTACGACGAGATTGCAGCACTGTTTCATGCCTGGGATCAGATACCTGTGGCGGAATATGCGTTGGGCGCCAATGTGGCGGGAAACGCCCGTGTGCTGGACATTGAACAGTACTGGCGACAACGCGGTCTTGTCATTGAGTGGGCGCAGTCGCAAACGGCAGCATGCGGCGTGCGCAATCAATATCAGCAGGCCGCGCAACTGGGGGTGGATCGCTGGGCGGCCATGCTGGGGGCGTGGCACAGGATGCATCAAGTCTGTGTGGTGGTATCGGCAGGTACGGCCATGACGGTGGATAGCCTGGATGCGCAAGGCGTGTTTCAAGGCGGCTTGATCTTGCCCGGCAAACAACTGATGCACAACGCTCTGACCAGCGCCACCCACGCGCTGACGACAAGGCATGGCGCCGTTGTTGATTACCCGCGCAATACGGCAGATGCGATGGCCAGCGGCATCGCGGCGGCCATGGCCGGGGCGGTGCGTGAGGCCAGCGCCAGGCTGGCCATGAGCCACGGGCGCGCGCCGCAGTGTTTGCTTACCGGCGGGGATGCAGCATGGCTGGCAAGCCACCTGCCAATCGGGTGTACCATCGCGCCCAGACTGGTGCTGGAAGGTCTGCTGGAGATGTTGTTGGAAGGGACAAGAAAATGAAGTGGCTTGTATTGTCGCTGGTATTGCTCAATCTGGCGGTCGGGGGATATTTTCAATGGGCGCAGTCGCAAGCCGATGCGCTGGCTGGGCAGAATGCGCCATTGAACTCAAGCAAAATCAAACTGCTGGGCGCGCGCGTCCTGAACGAAACGCCGGAACGGCCGGAAACGGGCGCAGCGGCCAATTTTGGCGAGGCCATTTGTGTCGAGTGGCGTGGTCTGAAAGAAGCAGACCTTGAGCGCAGCCGCGAAATTATCAAACAGCTTGCGGTCAGGCGTGTGTTGTCGGTCGAAGAATTGCCGATAGACCCGATGTATTGGGTGGTTTTCCCCCCATTGCCAAGTGAGGCGGCCGCCAAAGTCAAGATCAATGAAATGGCCTCGCTCAATATCAAGGATGCGCTGATTATCCGGGAAGGGGACTGGAAAAACGCGATTTCGCTGGGGGTTTTCGGTGCTGAAGAAGCGGCGCGTGCACATCTGCGCGAGCAGGAACGCAAGGGGCTTTCCGGGCTGCGTATTGAACGGCGTGGCAAGCAGAGTTCTGGCTATTACTACATGGTCAGAAGCGAGGACGCCACCACCTTGCGTGAGCTGGACGAAATTCGCCTGAACTTCCCGGCCAGTACCCTGATACGCGTCGCCTGCAACAAGAAGTAGTGCGCAAAAAAATCGTGTTTTGCACTGACTGCCACCAGCTTATTCACAGGTTTTCCCTGTCCCGCCAGATTGCGCTGGCGTAAACTTGCGACACCATGGCTGCTGTCTATCCGCTCAATACACCCAACGACACCGCGCTGGCCGCGTTAAAGCTGCCGCCACATTCGCTCGAGGCCGAACAGGCTGTGCTGGGCGGGCTTTTGCTTGAGAATGCGGCGTGGGATCGGATTGCCGACGCCGCCAATGAAACCGATTTTTACCGGCAGGATCATCGTCAGATACTCAAGGCCATTACCCGTCTGGTAGCGGACAACAAACCCGCCGATGTGGTAACTGTCGCCGAACTGCTGCAATCACTGGGGCAACTGGAATCGATTGGCGGCTTGCCCTACCTGGTTTCACTGGCCAGCAATACGCCCTCTGCCGCCAACATCCGCCGCTATGCTGAAATAGTGCGTGAACGCGCCTTACTGCGGAAAATGGTGGAAACTGCCACCGATATTGCCGACTCGGCTTATGCCCCAGCCGGACGCAGTGCCGGACAACTGCTGGATGAGGCGGAAGCAAAAATTCTTGAGATTGCCGAATCCGGTCATCGCGGCAATCAAGGGTTTCAGGAAATCCAGCCCCTGTTGCGCAGCGCGGTCGAACGCATTGACGAGCTGTACCATCGCGACAATCCCAGCGAAGTCACCGGAGTGCCCACCGGCTATGTTGATCTTGATCGCATGACCTCGGGTCTGCAACCGGGCGATCTGGTGATCGTGGCCGGTCGTCCTTCCATGGGCAAGACCGCCTTCTCGCTCAATATTGCCGAGCACGTTGCGCTAGAATCAGGCTTGCCGGTAGCGGTGTTTTCCATGGAAATGGGTGCACAGCAACTGGTCATGCGCATGATTGGCTCGGTGGGGCGGCTGGATCAGCACAAACTGCGCACCGGCCAGCTCAAGGACGACGACTGGCAGCGCCTGACCTACGCCCTGGGCAAGCTCAACGATGCGCCGTTTTATATCGACGAAACCCCGGCCTTGAATTCGCTCGAACTGCGTTCGCGCGCGCGCCGCCTGATGCGCACCTGCGGCGGCAAACTGGGCCTGATCGTGGTGGACTACCTGCAACTGATGTCGTCCAACAGCCAGGGCGAAAACCGCGCCACTGAAATCTCTGAAATTTCGCGTTCCCTCAAGGCGCTGGCCAAGGAACTCAACTGCCCGGTTATCGCGCTGTCGCAGCTCAACCGCTCGCTGGAACAGCGCCCCAACAAGCGTCCGGTCATGTCCGACCTGCGCGAATCCGGCGCCATTGAACAGGATGCCGACGTTATCATGTTCATCTACCGCGACGAAGTCTATAACCCAGAAAGCCAGGACAAGGGGCGTGCCGAAATCATCATCGGCAAGCAGCGTAACGGCCCCATCGGCATGGTGCCGCTGGCCTTTCTGGGCGAGCACACCCGCTTCGAAAACCTGGCTATGCCGGGCAGTTACTGATTGTTTTCACATGCGTCCGCTAATCGCGCGCATCTCGTCCGCTGCGCTGGCGCACAATCTTGCTGTGGCGCGCAAGCACGCGGGCAGCGCAAAACTCATTTCCGTCATCAAGGCCAATGCCTATGGTCACGGTCTGGAATTTGCCGCGCAGGCACTGGCGCAAACCGATGCCTATGCGGTGTTGACCCTGGACGATGGTGCCAGGCTAAGAACACATGGCATCACCAAATCCATCCTGTTGCTGGAAGGGCCGTTTGATGAGGAGGATGCAGCCAACATTGCCGGGCTGGACTTGATGACAGTTGTCCACACACGCCAGCAACTCGACTGGTTGGCGAGAAACAGCAAGCCGGTGCCAGTGTTTCTCAAATTCAACAGCGGCATGAATCGCCTGGGTTTTCCCTTGCAAGAATTTGAATCTGTCTTGGCGGCGGCAGAAAACAACCCCGGCGTGGGCGACATCACCCTCATGACCCACTTTGCCACTGCGGATGAGGCGTTAGGCGTGGACTGGCAATGGCAGCGTTTCGTACAGCAGGCGCGGCAGGCGCAACTCCCGGTCAGCGCGGCCAACTCCGCTGCCATTTTGCGCTATCCCGAAACCCATGCAGACTGGGTGCGCCCCGGCATCATGTTGTATGGCAGCTCGCCGTTTGTCGAGCCCAGCGCAGCGCAGCTGGATTTGAAACCGGCCATGACACTGGAGTCCGCCATCATCGCCGTGCAGGACATCAAGCCTGGCGCGGGGGTGGGCTATGGCCTCAACTTCATGGCGGATACCGCCATGCGCATTGGCGTGGTGGCCTGCGGCTACGCCGACGGCTACCCGCGTCATGCCCCCACTGGCACCCCGGTGCTGGTCAATGGCCATAAAACCCGTACCCTTGGCCGCGTTTCCATGGACATGCTGGCGGTGGATTTGAGCGGTCTGCCTTGGGCAGGAATTGGAAGCCCTGTGGTGCTATGGGGCGCAGGTCTGCCGGTGGACGAAGTGGCTCGCGCTGCCGGGACGATTAGCTACGAATTGCTGTGCGCGCTGGCGCCGCGCGTGCGCGTGGTGCGTCAGTAAGACCTACCCAGGCGTTACGCTGGGCTACCGTTACGGTGCGCTGGACAGTTGGTTAATACCTGAGTAAAATAATCAACAATTAGTCCGGTGTGCACTTCCCCAGTGCAAGGTGCCTAGTGCAAAGGAGCAAACATGTCTGAACAATTGATGGAAGCAATCAAGGGCGGCGACAATGCCCGCGTGCGCGAACTGCTGGCCGCTGGCGCAGATGCCAATGCGCGCGATGTGTATGGCGCAACCGCGCTGATGAATGCCGCGCATATCGGCAATCTGGATATGCTCAATGATCTGCTGGCCGCAGGCGCCGAGGTGGATGCCAAGGATGAACTGGGCTGGACCGCGTTGATGAAAGCTTGCTACAACGCCGACATGGATCGCGGCTTTCCCGAAATTGTCACGCGGCTGATCGCTGCGGGTGCGACACCTGATGTCAGGATCGGCTATGGCATTCGCCCGCTGATGCTGGCCGCCGGTTACGGCGAGGCGGCGGTGTGTCAGGCGCTGTTGCAGGGCGGCGCAGACGTGCTGGCCAAAAATGATGGCGGACTGACCGCGCTGATGATGGTGAAAGACAAGTTTTACGTCGATGTCATCAATATCCTCCATGCCGCCGAGCGCGATGCCGGGGTGGGCGAGGGCAGTTGTTCCACCAAAAATGCGCCCGGCTCCAACGTAGTCACTTTCCTCAAGCCGCTGGCACGCAATCCCGACCACTAATTCAATACGAGAAAAAAACATGGAAGATCCCGTCATCGCGCAAAAAGCTCCTTACGAACTTGAACTGGAGCCGGGTGCTTATTGGTATTGCACCTGTGGCCGTTCCAAGAATCAGCCCTTTTGCGATGGTTCGCACGAAGGCACCGGCTTTGAACCCAAGGAATTCAGCATCACGGAAAAGCAGACCGTCTATCTGTGCGGCTGCAAGTGGACGGCAGACGCGCCGTTTTGCGACGGCGCGCA
>CAYTZP010000001.1:93798-105412 GCA_964442685.1 uncultured Thiobacillus sp. | reverse complement strand
TTCAGCTTTTCACTCGATCGCCCGCTCATCATGGGCATCGTCAATGTGACGCCGGATTCCTTTTCGGATGGCGGACAGTATGCGCTGGCGCAGCAGGCGCTTGATCATGCCCTGGGCTTGATTGACCAAGGCGCGGATATCCTCGACATCGGCGGCGAATCCACCCGTCCCGGAGCCTTGCCGGTTTCCATAGAAGATGAGCTGCATCGGGTCATGCCTGTGCTGGAGGCGCTGGCCGCAAGAGGCTTGCCGGTATCAGTGGACACGCGCAAACCGCGTGTCATGCGCGAAGCCATCCAGGCGGGTGCCGCCATGATCAATGACGTGATGGCCTTGCGTGAACCCGGCGCGCTGGAGGCGGTGGCAGCGAGCGATGTGGCAATTTGCCTCATGCACATGCAAGGGATGCCCCGGACCATGCAATCTGCCCCCGAGTATGGTGACGTAGTGGCAGAGGTTGGCGCTTTCCTCGACGAGCGGATTGCAGTGTGTGAATCAGCGGGGATCGCGCGCAACCGGATGTTGATTGACCCGGGTTTTGGTTTTGGCAAGACCTTGGCGCACAATCTGAGTTTGCTGAAAAACCTTCATCAGCTATCGAGTTCGGGTGTGCCAGTGCTGGCTGGCATGTCGCGCAAGTCCATGTTGGGGACGTTGACTGGCAAGCCGGTAGATCAGCGAGAATATGCCGGTGTGGCGGCACATCTGCTGGCCGTGCAATACGGTGCGCGGGTTGTGCGTGTGCATGACGTCGCGGCCATGCACGATGCACTGAAGGTATGGCAGGCCGTTGAGGGAGAAAAAAGCAGTGGGTCGTAGATATTTTGGTACGGATGGCGTGCGTGGCAGGGTAGGCAAGCTGCCGATCACGCCCGATTTTGTCATGCGCCTGGGCTATGCAGCGGGCAAGGTGCTGGCCTCGGATAGATCGGTTTTGCTGCCTGGCCAGCATCCTGCGGTGCTGATCGGCAAGGACACCCGCATCTCCGGCTACATGCTTGAGTCTGCGTTGACAGCCGGTTTGACCGCAGCGGGTGTGCATGTGAATTTGACTGGCCCGCTGCCGACCCCCGCGATTGCCTATCTGACGCGCGCCCTGCGCTTACAGGCTGGCGTGGTTATTTCAGCTTCGCACAACCCGTTTGAAGACAACGGCATCAAGTTCTTTTCCGGCAGTGGGCAAAAACTGCCCGATGCAGTGGAGCACGAAATCGAAGCCATGCTCGATCGGGAAATCGAGACCGCCCCATCCAGCGAGCTTGGCCGCGCCCGCAGAATTGATGACGCCGCCGCACGCTACATCGAATTCTGCAAAAGCAGTTTTCCGTTCGACCAGGACCTGCGTGGCATGAAGCTGGTGGTGGATTGCGCGCATGGCGCCACCTACCATGTCGCGCCGCATGTGTTTCATGAACTGGGCGCGGAAGTCATTGCCATTGGCGCAGAGCCCAATGGCCTCAACATCAATCACGAGTGCGGCGCCACACACACCGCCGCCTTGTCTGCCGCCGTCAAACAGCATCAGGCGGATTTTGGCATTGCACTGGATGGGGATGGCGACCGCCTGATGATGGCGGATCGTGACGGCCGCATCTTCGACGGCGATCAGCTTGTGTATGTCATTGCCCGCCACCGTAAACAGGCCGGGCGTATGAAAGGCGGCGTGGTCGGCACGTTGATGACCAACCTGGGCATGGAGCACGCGCTGGCGCGGCAGGACATTCCCTTCGCCCGCGCCAGGGTCGGCGATCGCTATGTGCTGGAAATGTTGCAGGAAAGAAGCTGGCAACTGGGCGGCGAAGCCTCTGGCCACATTCTTTGCCTGGACAAGCACAGCACGGGTGATGGCATCATTTCCGCGCTGCAAGTCATGCATGCGCTGAAAGACAGCAGTACTACACTAGCCGAATTCACGCGCGATCTGATCTTGTATCCCCAAGTGTTGATCAATGTGCCGGTTGCCAAACGCATCGATCTGGTCGCCGCCTCGCCCGTCAAGGAGGCCGAGCGAAAGGCCAAGGCCGACATGGGCGACGATGGCCGCATCGTCTTGCGCCCCTCGGGTACCGAGCCGCTAATCCGGGTCATGGTGGAATCGGCCTCGGAATCCCAGGCCCGAAAATGGGCTGAGCACATAGCAGAATCCGTGAAAATCGCTGCCGAGGTGTAACGCCGCCAAGAAAAAAACCGCCCTGTGCGGGCGGTTTTAGTTTGATATCAGGTTTGATCGTCAGGCTGCGGCGCAGTTCTTGTATATGGCCTTGCCTTTGTGTACCAGTTCGGTTTTGTTGCCAACGTCCAGAGCCAGTATCCAGGTGTTTTCGTCGTCGCGGTAAAGGCCGCGGCCTCCCTTGGTCAATTCGGCGGCCCCTTGTTTTGTACGAACTCGGACAGTGCCTTCCTCCGGGTTGAAACGTGCCTGGAAGGATTTCTTGTCTTCACAAGAATAGGTAACAAATTTGCCGGGATTCGCCTCAGCTGCGGATTTTCCTGTTGTCGAGGCGCATCCCGCTGTCAGGGAAGCCAGGCTCATGGTCAGGACGATAAGTGCCAGTTTCATTCAAGTTCTCCGTGGTTTAACAATCAAAACACGGCATATGTTAAAAATGAATTGTTACAAAAACATGTCAGTTGATAGAATCGCTGTTGTCATCAACCTGTAATAAATGTCTTCTACGATGCGCGTGTGTCAAACAAGTCATTTATTACGGAGATATTCAAGTCATGATCAAGAAAACACAATCCTTCCTCAAGTTGTCCGCTCTGGCAGCCGTGCTGTCCGCAGCTTTCATTGGACATTCTGCCCATGCCGGGCTGGTTAAGGTGGATGGATCGTCCACCGCCTATCCGATCACCGAAGCTGTGGCCGAAGAGTTTCAGAAGGCAACGCGCGGCAAGACCAAGGTTACCGTCGGAATTTCTGGCACAGGCGGCGGCTTTAGAAAACTCTGCCGCGGTGAAATCGATATCAGCAATGCTTCTCGCCCGATCCTGAAAAGAGAGATGGAAGAGTGCAAGAAGGCTGGTATTTCCTATATTGAGTTGCCTGTGGCTTATGACGCGCTGACTGTGGTGGTCAACAAGAACAACACATGGGTCGACTACCTGACAGTGGCGGAGCTCAAGAAGATGTTTGAGCCGGCAGCCCAGGGCAAGATCAATAACTGGAATCAGATTCGCCCATCCTTTCCGGATCTGCCTTTGAAGCTCGGCAGCCCGGGCGCGGACTCTGGCACGTTTGACTATTTTACCGAGGCGGTGGTTGGCAAGGCCAAATCGAGCCGTGGCGATTTCCTGGCCTCGGAAGATGACAATGTGCTGGTTCAGCTCGTCCAGCGCGACAGGTCCGCGCTGGCATACTTCGGTTTGGCCTATTACGAGGAAAACAAGGACAGACTCAAGGCTGTACCGATCAAGGCTAACGACAAATCACCTGCGGTGATGCCTTCTGTGGTAACCGTCAACAATGGTACTTACCAGCCCCTTTCTCGACCGGTCTTCATTTACGTCAATGCCAAATCAGTGGACAACCCGGAGGTGAGGGCGTTTGTCGAGTTTTTCCTGAAGCACGGCGGCAAGCTGGCTAAAGAAGTCGGGTATGTTGATTTGCCGGCCAATGCTTACACCATTGCGCTAAGGAACCTGCAAGCGAAAAAGACCGGGACTGGCTTTGGTGGTGTGCCTGAAGTTGGTGTAAGCGTGGAAGAGCTTTTGCAGCGCGAAGGCAAGCATTGATTTAGTGGTCTTTTGTAGTGGTCTTTTGCAGGAGGGGTGCCCCTCCTGCTAGGTTTTGTATGTATGGCAATCAAGCATGACACAGAGGCAGCGGCGGCTGACATGGCAATAGTGACGAATACGTACCACCGGCTGACTGAAAAGAAAATTCGCAAGGCCAAGGAAAAAGGGATCGAGATCCTGCTTTTTTTGTGTGCGTTATCTGCTGTCGCAACGACAGTAGCGATCGTCGCCATTTTGCTGTACGAAGCCCTCGCCTTTTTTGAACATGTCTCCATTGTCGAGTTCCTGACTCACACTGAATGGACGCCGCTGTTTGAAAACCCCCAGTTTGGCGTGCTGCCACTGGTCACTGGTACGCTGGTGACGGCTGGCGTCGCTCTGGCTGTCGCTGTCCCGGTAGGGGTGGTAGTGGCGATTTACCTGTCTGAATTTGCGCCTCACCGGGTGCGCGAGACTGTCAAGCCTTTTCTGGAGATGCTGGAAGGCGTTCCAACTGTGGTCTACGGCTATTTTGCCTTGCTGTTGGTCACGCCGCTCCTGCAAACCATCATGCCTGACCTGCCGGGATTCAACATGCTTGGACCGGGCATCGTTATCGGCATCATGATCATTCCTTATGTCTCTTCGGTTTCCGAGGATGCCATGCGCGCCGTGCCAATGAGCCTGCGCGAGGGTTCCTATGCAATGGGCGCCACGCGTTTTCAGACTGCTGTCAATGTTGTGTTTCCGGCTGCCATCTCTGGCGTGCTGGCGGCATTCATTCTCGGCATCTCCCGCGCGATTGGTGAAACCATGGTCGTGGCGGTCGCTGCGGGTACGCAGCCCAATTTCACCTGGAATCCGACCGAGTCCGCAGCGACCATTACTTCCTATATCGTGCAAGTTGCGCTGGGTGATCTGCCTCATGGCAGCATCGGCTACCAGAGTATTTTTGCCGTAGGTTTGGTACTTGTGTTGATGACACTATTGTTCAATATTCTCGGCCATATGCTGCGCCGCAAGTTCCGCGAGGCTTACTGATATGAAGACCAGCGATTTGCAGGGGTTGCGTGAGCTGATAGCCAAGCACAAGCGACATGACATTCTGTTTGGCGTGATTGGCCTGCTGGCCACCATGATCGGTGTGGTGACATTGCTGGTCTTGTTCATCGACCTGGTGATGGACGGCTACCCGCGTCTGACGAAAGAATTCTTTACCAGCTTCCCCTCGCGCAAACCCGAGGAAGCAGGTATTTTTTCCTCATGGGTTGGCACGGTGCTGGTCATGCTGGTCACGGCGCTGTCAGCTGTGCCCCTGGGCGTGGGCGCCGCTATCTATCTGGAAGAATATGCGCCAAAGAACTGGTTGACAGACCTGATTGAAATCAATGTCACAAACCTGGCTGGGGTGCCTTCGATTGTCTATGGATTGCTGGCACTGGGGCTCTTTGTCTACATACTGGATTTCGGACAAAGCATTCTTACCGCCGGGTTGACACTTGGGCTCCTGATTCTTCCGGTGATTATTGTTGCGACGCGTGAATCATTGCGTTCCATTCCCATTGCCATTCGAGAGGCTGCCTACGCTTTGGGTGCAACCCGCTGGCAAATGGTAGGTGACCATCTGCTGCATTATTCTGCAGGCGGGATCATGACGGGCATCATCATCGGCATGGCTCGAGCCATAGGCGAAACCGCACCTGTCATTACCATTGGCGCATTGACGTTTATCGCATTTCTGCCGCCTGTTCCATTTGCCATCGATCCGGCTACCGAAGCGCCGGCCGGCATGTTTGACTGGTTGTTCTCGCCGTTTACTGTACTCCCGATCCAGATGTTCAACTGGGTTTCTCGCCCCCAGGTTGAATTCCAGGTGAATGCAGCGGCTGTTGGTATTGTCATCATCGTAGCCACGCTTGGCATGAACGCCATTGCCATCTGGCTACGCTATCGCATTCGTAAAAACATTAAGTGGTAACCAAGCGCCATGCCTAATCATAATCATCCTGTTGTTGGTGAACTGAAAGCCGAAACTCGAAATTTCAATTTTTTCTATGGCGAACATCATGCGCTGAAGAATATCAATCTGCCGGTTGGCGACAAGAAAGTGACCGCTCTCATTGGCCCTTCGGGCTGTGGAAAGTCAACCCTGCTCCGAAGCTTCAATCGCATGCACGATTTGTACCCGGGTAATCGCTACGAGGGCGAAATTCAGCTGTATCCGGACAACGTCAACATGATCTCGAAAAGCGTTGATCCGATTGAAGTCCGCATGCGGGTCGCCATGGTGTTTCAGAAACCGAATCCCTTCCCGAAATCCATTTTTGAGAATGTTGCATACGGCTTGCGTGTGCGTGGTGAGAAAAACCGCAGCGTGATTGCCGATCGTGTGGAAGAAGCATTAAAAAATGCAGCATTGTGGAATGAGGCCAAGGATCGACTGAATGACCTGGCGTTTAACTTGTCTGGTGGTCAGCAGCAACGCCTTTGCATTGCCCGTGCCTTGGCCTCAGACCCTGAAATCCTGCTCTTTGACGAACCAACCTCCGCGCTTGACCCCATTGCCACGGCAAGCATCGAGCAACTGGTATCAGAGTTGAAGCAGAAAGTCACAATTCTGATTGTCACCCACAACATGCAGCAGGCCGCGAGAATCTCGGATCACACAGCGTTCATGTATCTGGGCGAGCTCATCGAATTTGGGCCGACTGACGACCTTTTTGTCACGCCCAAAATCAAGCAAACAGAGGATTACATCACGGGTCGGTTTGGCTGATACCCCTGTTGGAAGCCGGAGTGTCCCGGCGTCATCAAACTGTCACTGTCCTGGCGCGTTTCCTGTGTAAGCTTGGCGTAAGCAGTGCACAACACACTGCCTTCGAGCCCAAAAGGAAAGCGTCATGTCTAATGCTGTCAAGAATATCGCGAGCTTCATCAAGCGCAATTCCGAGAGTGATGAAGCCACAGTGCTCTGGCAATTGTGCAAATCGCTTGAAACCGGAACACCGTTTCAAGTGCAACTGTTGTTTGAACTGAGGCTGAAGTCCTTCGAAATGGCCATGGATTTGCTTGATGAATGGCGTATTGATCGCATGATAGCGGAACGCCGCATCCAGAAATACCTCGATCTGAGCGAGGATTGAACTTGATGTGGTGTGATTGACCTTACATAGCCAGTCGATTATGATACCCGGATTTGTGACTGGGGGCTTTATGCGGCAGAAGCTGGTGATCGGGAACTGGAAAATGCATGGCAGTCTGGCTGAAAATAGTGGGCTGCTTGGGGCGCTCAAGCCCGCGCTCGGTAGCCTGCAAGATGCGCGCTGTGGTGTGTGCGCACCTTTTCCATATTTGGCTCAAATTCAGAATGAGTTGTCCGGCACCGCCATTGCCTGGGGCGCGCAAAACGTCAGCGAATACGCCAAAGGCGCTTATACGGGCGAGGTTTCCGCTGCCATGCTCAAGGATTTTGGTTGCACCTATGTCATCGTTGGGCATTCTGAGCGGCGCAGCATTTATGATGAGTCGGATGCAACTGTAGCCAAAAAATACATGGCTGCCCAGGCTGTCGGCCTGACCCCCATCCTGTGTGTGGGCGAATCGCTGGAAGAGCGCGAAAGTGGCATTACTGAACAGGTTGTGGCGCGTCAGCTGGATGCCGTGATTAGTGCTGCTGGAGTGGCTTCGTTGGCAAATGCCGTGGTGGCCTATGAACCGGTTTGGGCGATTGGCACGGGCAAGACCGCCACACCAGAGCAGGCGCAGGCGGTACACGCTTTCATTCGTGGCAAAATCGCCAATCTGGACAAGGCGGTAGCGGATAATTTGATCATTCAGTACGGCGGCAGCATGAAGGCCTCCAACGCGGCAGAGCTGCTGTCTCAGCCGGATATCGACGGTGGCTTGATTGGCGGAGCCTCATTGATCGCGGAAGAGTTTGTGGCGATCTGCAAGGCGGCTGCCTGACTTTGAATTTAGGGTTTGTACATGGAATCATTTGTCTGGGTTTTGCATCTGATCATCACCATTGTGCTTGTTGTGCTGGTGTTGTTGCAGCATGGCAAGGGTGCTGATATGGGTGCGGCGTTTGGCAGCGGCGCTTCGGGTAGCCTGTTTGGTTCTTCCGGATCGGCCAATTTTCTGTCACGCGCGACCGCCGTCACAGCGACCATGTTTTTTTTGACCAGTATTGGTTTGACCTACTTCGCGCTCAATAGGGCTGACAAGCCCGATGCAGTGCTGGAGCAAGCCACCAAACCGGTGAATAAACCCGCGCAGGTTCCGGGCGCTGCGCAGAGCGGGTCTGGTTCAGGCGAAATCCCGAAGTAAAATCTGTTCTATCGAGGCGGGTTGTTTGCAACCGGCCTTATCAATATTGCCGACGTGGTGGAATTGGTAGACACGCTATCTTGAGGGGGTAGTGACGTAAGTCGTGCGAGTTCGAGTCTCGCCGTCGGCACCAATTATTCAGAATCATTGAGCATTAGTTTTTGTAATCCGCTCATTAGCCGCAACTATTCTATATCCTGTTGTTTTTAATAGAGAACTTGCAGGAATTTTGTCTTGACAGTATTTGTCGTGCGCCACTAAACTTCGTTAACAAATGCCGTCCCCAAGCAGGACGGTTTTTTTCGGAGGGCAGGCGCGAAGATGCTGGAGAACTATCTCCCAATACTGTTGTTCATACTGGTCGGGCTGGCTTTTGGTGTCGCGCCTATTTTGGCGGGCTGGCTGCTGGCGCCTAATCGCCCGGACGCAGAAAAACTTTCTCCCTACGAATGCGGCTTCGAAGCGTTTGAAGATGCGCGCATGAAGTTTGACGTGCGTTATTACCTCGTGGCCATTTTGTTCATCCTGTTCGATCTGGAAATTGCTTTCCTGTTTCCCTGGGCGGTGGTGTTGGAGGAAATCGGCATGTTCGGTTTTGTTTCCATGATGATTTTCCTCGGCATACTGGTGGTCGGCTTCATCTATGAATGGATGAAGGGCGCTTTGGAATGGGAGTGATCGGTGAGTATTGAAGGCGTCCTCGAGCAGGGCTTTGTCACCGCCAAAGCGGATCAGCTCATCAATTACATGCGCACCGGCTCGATGTGGCCGATGACCTTTGGCCTGGCCTGCTGTGCAGTGGAAATGATGCAGGCTGGCGCGTCGCGCTATGACCTTGACCGTTTTGGCATCGTGTTCCGCCCCAGTCCGCGGCAGTCGGATGTGATGATTGTCGCAGGCACGCTGTGCAACAAGATGGCGCCTGCATTGCGCAAGGTCTATGACCAGATGGCCGAGCCGCGCTGGGTCATCTCCATGGGTTCCTGCGCCAACGGCGGCGGCTATTACCATTATTCCTATTCGGTGGTGCGCGGTTGCGACCGCATCGTGCCGGTGGATATTTATGTGCCAGGCTGCCCGCCTACGGCAGAAGCCTTGTTGTTCGGCATCATTCAGTTGCAGAACAAGATCAAGCGCACCAATACCATTGCCAGATAATTCAAATAACAGACAAGACATGACCCAATCACTGGATACGCTCTCTGTTTGCCTGCAAAACGCATTGGGCGATGCGCTTGTCAATCTTCAGCCTGCGCTCGGCGAATTGACTGCTACAGTCAAGGCGAATGGGCTTGTGCAAAGCATGAGCGCGTTGCGTGACCACAGCGATTTGCGATTCTCGCAGCTGATTGACCTCTGTGGCATGGATTACAGCGGCTATCAGGGTGTCAACAAGGGTGAAGCGCGGTACGCGGTGGTTGTGCATCTGATGTCGATCGCGCACAACATGCGGCTGCGTGTTCGCGTGTTTTGCCCGAATGACGATTTGCCCATTGTGCCTTCGGTAACGGAGGTGTGGCCGTCCGCCAACTGGTTTGAACGCGAGGCGTTCGACCTGTTCGGTATTGTGTTTGAAGGTCATCCGGACATGCGGCGCATCCTGACTGACTACGGTTTTGTCGGCCACCCGTTCAGAAAAGATTTCCCCTTGTCGGGTCATGTGGAAATGCGCTACGACCCGGTACAGGGGCGTGTGATCTACCAGCCGGTTTCCATTGAACCACGAGAAATTACCCCGCGCATTGTGCGCGAAGAACATTACGGAGGAGGTCGTTAAGATGGCTGAAATCCGTAATTACACGATGAAATTTGGCTCCGGCCGCCCTTTGGGCTTAACGTTCGCTGCGCTCACGTTAGCCTGCGCCGAAATTCATTGTGCCTCTGCCTGTAATCGAAGCGTGAAGGAAGTTTAACGTCATGGCAGAGATCAGAAATTACACAATGAATTTTGGCCCGCAGCACCCGGCGGCGCACGGCGTATTGCGCCTTGTGCTGGAACTGGACGGCGAGGTCATACAGCGCGCTGACCCGCACATCGGCCTGCTGCATCGCGCCACGGAAAAGCTTGCCGAGCACAAGACTTTCATCCAGTCCGTGCCCTACATGGATCGGTTGGACTACGTGTCGATGATGTGCAACGAGCACGCCTACGTGATGGCCATCGAGAAGCTGGCCGGCATTGATGTGCCCATCCGTGCGCAATACATCCGCGTGATGTTCGACGAGATTACCCGCATCCTCAACCATCTGCTGTGGATCGGCGCGCACGCGCTGGATGTGGGTGCGATGACCATGTTCCTGTACGCCTTCCGCGAGCGCGAAGACCTGATGGACTGCTACGAGGCGGTGTCCGGCGCGCGCCTGCACGCGGCTTATTACCGTCCGGGCGGGGTTTATCGCGATCTGCCCGATACCATGCCGCAATACACGGCCACCAAATATCACAACGCCGAGGCGATCAAAAAGCTCAATGACAACCGCCAGGGCTCCATGCTGGATTTCATTGAAGACTTTACCAATCGCTTCCCCGGCTATGTGGACGAGTACGAAACCCTGCTGACCGACAACCGCATCTGGAAACAACGCACCGTCGGCATTGGCGTGGTATCGCCTGAACGCGCGCAGGCGCTGGGTTTCACCGGCCCCATGCTGCGTGGCTCCGGCATCGAGTGGGATCTGCGCAAGAAACAGCCGTATGAAGTGTACGACCGCATGGACTTTGATATTCCGGTGGGCACCAATGGCGATTGCTACGACCGCTATCTGGTGCGCATGGAGGAATTCCGCCAATCCAACCGCATCATCAGGCAATGCGTGGATTGGTTGCGCAAGAACCCCGGCCCGGTCATCACCGACAACCACAAGTTCGCGCCGCCCTCGCGCGTGGATATGAAGCAGAACATGGAAGAGCTGATTCACCATTTCAAGCTCTTTACCGAAGGCATGCACGTGCCCGAGGGTGAGTGCTATTCGGCAGTGGAGCATCCCAAGGGTGAATTCGGCATCTACCTGGTGTCGGACGGCGCCAACAAACCCTATCGCCTGAAAATCCGCGCCCCGGGTTTCGCCCATCTGGCGGCGCTGGATGAAATGAGCCGTGGCCACATGATTGCCGACGTGGTGGCGATCATCGGCACGCAGGATATCGTGTTTGGCGAGATAGACAGGTAATGAGCATGTTGAGTCCAGAATCCCTCGCCCAGATCGACAAGGAAATCGCCAAGTATCCGGCCGAGCAGCGCCAGTCGGCGGTGATGTCGGCCCTGCGCATCGCGCAGGTTGAGAGGGGCTGGCTGTCGAACGAGCTCATGGATTTCGTCGCCCATTACCTGGGCATGCAGCCGATTGCCGTGTACGAAGTCGCGACCTTCTACAACATGTACAACACCAGTCCGGTCGGCAAGCACAAGATATGTGTCTGCACCAACCTGCCGTGCAAGCTGATGGGCGCGGATGACATCGCGGACCGGCTAAAGAAAAAACTTGGCGTTGAATTTGGCGAAACCACCGAGGACAAGCAGTTCACCCTGGTGGAGGGCGAATGCATGGGCGCGTGCGGCGATGCGCC
>CAYTZP010000001.1:13502-93698 GCA_964442685.1 uncultured Thiobacillus sp. | reverse complement strand
TATCTGGGCGACAACATTCTCGGTTCTGGTTTCAGTTTCAATCTGTACAACCACCACGGCTACGGCGCCTATATCTGTGGCGAGGAAACCGCGCTGCTTGAATCCATCGAGGGCAAAAAAGGCCAGCCGCGCTTCAAGCCGCCGTTCCCGGCCTCATTTGGTTTGTACGGCAAGCCGACCACCATCAACAACACCGAAACTTTCGCCAGCATTCCTTACATCATGCGCGAGGGCGGGCAAAAATTCCTTGAGTTGGGCAAGCCCAACAATGGCGGTACCAAGCTGTTTTCCATTTCCGGCCATGTCGAGAAACCCGGCAATTATGAAGTCGGCCTCGGCACGCCGTTTTCCGAACTGCTGAAAATGGCGGGCGGCATCAAGGGCGGTCGCAAGCTTAAAGCGGTGATTCCTGGCGGCTCGTCTTCGCCAGTGCTGCCCGGCGAAATCATGATGGACTGCACGATGGATTTTGATTCCATCGCCAAGGCCGGTTCCATGCTGGGCTCCGGCGCAGTCATCGTGATGGACGAAAGCGTATGCATGGTCAAGGCGCTGGAACGCCTGTCCTATTTCTATTTTGAAGAATCCTGCGGCCAGTGCACGCCGTGCCGTGAAGGCACCGGCTGGATGTACCGCGTGGTGCATCGTATCGAAAATGGCCAGGGCAGACCGGAAGACTTGGAATTGCTGGATCGCGTTGCGGCCAATATTGCCGGACGCACGATTTGCGCGCTGGGCGATGCAGCGGCCATGCCGGTGCAGGGCATGCTCAAGCACTACCGCCACGAGTTCGAACATCACATCGAACATAAAAAGTGCATGGTGTAAGGATCGAATAAGACATGGCGCTCAATATCGAAATCGACGGTCAGCAGATCGAAGTGGAACCTGGCACCACGGTGATGGATGCCGCCCACAAGCTGGGCATCTACATCCCGCACTTCTGTTATCACAAGAAGCTGTCCATAGCCGCCAACTGTCGCATGTGCCTGGTGCAGGTGGAAAAGGCGCCCAAACCCTTGCCCGCCTGCGCCACGCCGGTGTCTGACGGCATGAAGGTGATGACGCGCTCGGAATACGCCGTGCAGGCGCAAAAGGGTGTGATGGAATTTTTGCTCATCAACCACCCGCTGGATTGTCCGATCTGTGATCAGGGCGGCGAATGCCAGTTGCAGGATCTGGCGGTGGGCTATGGCGGTAGCCGCTCCAATTATGCTGAACCAAAGCGCGTGGTGACGGAAAAGGAACTCGGCCCGCTGGTTTCCACCGACATGACGCGCTGCATTCACTGCACGCGTTGCGTGCGCTTTGGCCAGGAAGTTGCCGGGATCATGGAAATGGGCCAGATCGGTCGCGGCGAACATTCCGAAATCATGCCCTTTATCAACAAGACCATTGATTCGGAGCTGTCCGGCAACATCATCGACCTGTGCCCGGTTGGCGCGCTGACTTCCAAGCCTTTCCGTTATTCGGCACGCAGCTGGGAACTGTCACGTCGCAAGGGCATCAGTCCGCACGATTCGCTCGGTTCCAACCTGCAAATCCAGGTCAAGGATGGCCGCGTGATGCGCGTGTTACCGCTGGAAAACGAAGATATCAATGAGTGCTGGCTGTCTGATCGCGACCGTTTCTCTTACGAGGGGCTGAATAGCGATGATCGCCTGACCAGACCCATGGTCAAAGACAACGGCCAGTGGGTGGAGACCGACTGGCAGGTTGCGCTGGAGCGTGTTGCCAGCCGTCTGCGCGAAATTCAGGTCAAACATGGCGCTGAGCAGATCGGTGCGCTGGCCGCGCCCATGCAGACGGTGGAAGAACTTTACCTGCTGCAAAAACTAATGCGCGAGCTTGGCTCGGGCAATGTTGACCACCGCTTGCGGCAGAGTGACTTCCGTCTCGACAGTCAGGCGCATGGCGCATTCTGGCTGGGCATGGCGGTGGCCGATCTCAACAAGCTGGATCGTTTTCTGGTAGTGGGTTCCACGCTGCGCAAGGATCATCCCTTGCTGGCCTTGCGACTGCGCCACGCCGTGCGCTGGGGCGCGGGCATGAACCTGATCAACCCGCTGGTGGAAGACTACCTGTGCAAGGTGGCCAACAAGGCCATCGTTTCGCCAGATGGCATGGTCGATGTACTGGCTGCGCTGGTGCGCGCGCTGGCCGAAATGAAAAACGAAAGCGTTCCTGCTGTTGCAGCAGGGGCAGAAGTGACGCCCGACATCAAGGCTATCGCCGACAGCATGGCCGGCGGCGAAAACAAGGGCATTTTCATCGGCAATCTTGCACAACATCATTCGCGTTTTGCCGAAATGCTCACTTTGGCGCAGGAGGTAGCGCGTCTGTGCGGGGCGAAACTCGGTGTACTGGGCGATTCCGGCAATGGGCTGGGCGCGATTGCGGCAGGCGCCATCCCTGGTCGCGCCGCCATGGGCAGCAAGGGCGTCACCGGTATGAATGCGGCGGAAATGCTTGCCAGCCCGCGCAAAGCTTATGTCTTGCTGGGCGCCGAGCCTGAATTTGATTGCCATGATCCGCTGGCCGCCATGCAGGCCATGCGCGATGCAGAGTTTGTTGTTGCGTTGTCGCCCTACAAACACGCGGCACTGGATTATGCCGATGTGCTGCTGCCGATTGCGCCGTTTACCGAAACCTCGGGCACGTTCATCAACATCGAAGGCCGCGTGCAAAGTTTCCATGGTGCGGTCAAACCTTTGGGCGAGACCCGCCCAGCCTGGAAAGTCCTGCGTGTGCTGGGCAATTTGCTTAACTTGCCCGGGTTCGATCAGGACACCAGCGAGGCCGTGCGCGATGAAGCATTGGGTTCGGATGCGCAAGCGGGTGTAAGCAAAATGCTCAACAACCGCATTGATTCCGTACCGGTTGCACTCTCGGGCGCTGAAAAAATCGAACGCATCGGCGAAGTGCCGATTTATCAAAGCGATGCCATCGTGCGTCGTGCCACATCGCTTCAACGCACGGCAGACGGGATGCCGCCTGCCGCCAAAGCGTCCGGCATTTTGCTGGATAAACTCGGCATCAGCGGCGGCGGAATGGCCATCATTCGCCAGGGCAAGGGTTCCATCGTGATCCGCGTCGACCGTGACGATTGCCTGCCTGTGAATTGCGTGCGCATTCCCGGTGCGCATGGCGTGACCCAGGCGCTGGGTGCCTTGTTCGGTGAGATCACAGTGGAGCGAGCATGATGGAGTTTATGCAAAACCTGCTCGGTCCGGCCTGGACGCCCGTGTGGACGCTGGTCAAGATCATGCTTATCGTCATTCCGCTGATGCTGACAGTGGCCTACCTGACTTACGCCGAAAGGAAAATCATCGGCTGGATGCAGGTGCGCATTGGCCCAAACCGCGTTGGCTACCAGGGTTTGCTGCAACCGATCGCCGATGCGGTCAAGCTGTTGATGAAGGAAATCATTATTCCTTCCGGCGCCAACAAGGGCTTGTTCATCCTGGGGCCGATTCTGGCCATCGCCCCGGCACTGGCGGCGTGGGCGGTAATTCCGTTTACCGAAGATTGGGTGCTGGCCAATATCGACGCCGGCCTGCTGTATGTGATGGCGATCACCTCGATGGGCGTTTATGGCGTGATCGTGGCGGGCTGGGCTTCCAACTCCAAGTACGCTTTTCTTGGCGCGATGCGTTCCGCTGCGCAAATTGTGTCCTACGAAATTGCCATGGGCTTTGCGCTGGTCGGCGTCTTGATGGCCTCGCAAAGCCTCAACCTGATCGACATCGTCAACGGCCAGGCGGGCGGCATTGCGCATTGGTACTTTCTGCCATTGTTCCCGCTGTTCATGGTCTATCTGATTGCGGGCGTGGCAGAAACCAACCGCGCGCCGTTTGACGTGGCCGAGGGCGAGTCGGAAATTGTTGCGGGTTTTCATGTGGAATATTCCGGCATGGCGTTTGCCGTGTTCTTCCTGGCCGAATACGCCAACATGATACTGATTGCTGCACTGACCACGCTGATGTTCCTGGGCGGCTGGCTGTCGCCGTTCCCATTCCTGCCGGATGGTTTCATCTGGTGGGCATTGAAAACGGCATTCATCCTGTTCCTGTTCCTGTGGTTCCGCGCCACTTTCCCCAGATACCGTTATGACCAGATCATGCGTCTGGGCTGGAAAGTGTTCATCCCCATCACCATTGTGTGGATTGTCTTTGTCGGCGGCATGATGCAGACCCCGTACAAGCACCTGTTCCATTGAGGAGACCGGGATGAAACGTATCATCAATTTCCTCAAGAGTTTTGCATTGTGGGAACTGCTTAAGGGTATGTCGTTGACTGGGCGCTATCTGTTCGCGCGCAAGATCACCGTATTTTTCCCGGAAGAAAAAACCCCGCAAAGTCCGCGTTTCCGTGGCTTGCATGCCTTGCGTCGTTATCCCAATGGCGAGGAACGCTGCATTGCCTGCAAGCTGTGTGAAGCCGTATGCCCGGCCATGGCGATCACCATCGAATCGGAAAAACGCGCCGACGGCACGCGCCGCACCACGCGCTATGACATCGACCTGACCAAGTGCATTTTCTGCGGCTTTTGCGAAGAATCCTGCCCGGTCGATTCCATTGTGGAAACCCATATCCTGGAATACCACGGCGAAAAGCGCGGCGACCTCTACTACACCAAACCCATGCTGCTGGCCGTAGGCGACAAGTATGAAGCGGAGATTGCCGCACGTCGTGCGCAGGATGCGAAATACCGGTGATGATCATGACGTTCGAACAATTCACTTTCTATTTCTTCTCCGCCATCCTGCTGTTTGCCGGATTGCGGGTCATCACCGCGCGCAACGCAGTGCATGCTGCTCTGTACCTGGTGCTGGCCTTCTTTACTGCAGCCGGACTGTGGTTGACGCTGGAGGCAGAGTTCCTCGCCATTACGCTGGTGCTCGTTTATGTTGGTGCAGTGATGGTGCTGTTCCTGTTTGTGGTGATGATGCTGGACATCAACCTGGATAAATTGCGCGAAGGTTTTTGGGATTATCTGCCGCTGGCGCTGCCGGTTGCCATTTTGCTCATGCTGGAAATGCTGGTGGTGTTGGGCGGGCGTTTCTTTGGTCTCGATAAAGTCTCCGCACCCGAGCCGAAGGCAGCGGATTACAGCAACACCAAGGAACTGGGACGCTTGCTGTACACCGAATATGTTTACCCGTTTGAACTGGCAGCGGTCATTCTGCTGGTGGCGATTGTGGCCGCAATTGCGCTGACCATGCGCAGACGAAAAGACAGCAAATATATCGACCCGGCCAAACAGGTACTGGTCAAACGCAACGACCGTCTGCGCATCGTGAAAATGGCTGCTGAGAAAAAGATCGGGGCAGGGGAGGAGCAATCGTGATTGGCTTATCGCATTACCTGATTCTGGGTGGCCTCTTGTTCACCATCAGCGTGCTGGGTATTTTCCTCAACCGCAAGAACGTCATCATCCTGCTGATGGCCATTGAGCTCATGCTGCTGGCGGTGAATATGAACTTCATCGCCTTCTCGCACTATCTGGGCGACATACATGGGCAGGTTTTCGTGTTCTTCATCCTGACCGTTGCGGCGGCAGAGTCGGCCATCGGCCTGGCGATTCTGGTGGTGTTGTTCCGCAACCTGAGAACTATCAATGTCGATGATCTCGACCAGTTGAAGGGGTGATCGTGGACATGCAGACCTGGTATCTCCTTGTTCCTCTGGCGCCCTTGTTCGGGGCGATTCTGGCAGGCCTGTTCGGCAAGTTCATTGGTCGCACGTTGTCGCATGTCGTCACCATTGCCGGTGTGGCTATTTCCTTTATCGCCTCTGTGGTCATTTTCCAGGATGTGCAGGCCGGCAACGTGTTCAACGGCAGCGTTTACACCTGGATGACCAGCGGTGATATACGCTTCGAGGTCGGCTTCCTGATTGACCCGCTGACCACCATGATGATGCTGGTGGTGACTTTCGTCTCGCTGATGGTGCATATCTACACCATCGGCTACATGCACGACGACCCCGGCTATCAGCGTTTCTTCAGCTATATCTCGCTGTTCACCTTCTCCATGCTGATGCTGGTGATGTCGAACAACTTCCTGCAACTGTTCTTCGGCTGGGAGGCGGTGGGACTGGTGTCCTATCTGCTGATCGGTTTCTGGTACAAGCGCGAGACCGCCATTTACGCCAACCTCAAAGCCTTTCTGGTCAATCGCGTCGGTGACTTCGGCTTCCTGCTTGGCATCGGTCTGGTGCTGGCGCACTTCGGTTCGCTGGATTACGCCACCGTGTTTGCCCGCGCACCGGAACTGGCGGCGGCCACCATTACCCTGATTCCCGGCCAAGACTGGTCGCTGTTGACGGTGATTTGCATCCTGCTGTTCATCGGCGCCATGGGCAAGTCAGCGCAGTTTCCGCTGCATGTATGGCTGCCGGATTCCATGGAAGGCCCAACGCCGATTTCCGCGCTGATTCACGCCGCGACCATGGTGACGGCCGGTATTTTCATGGTCACGCGCATGTCGCCGCTATTCGAGTTGAGCGATACCGCGCTGTCCTTCGTCATGGTCATTGGCGCGATCACCGCGTTGTTCATGGGCTTTCTCGGCATCATCCAGAATGACATCAAGCGCGTGGTGGCGTATTCCACGCTGTCGCAACTGGGCTACATGACCGTCGCGCTGGGCGCATCGGCCTATTCGGTGGCGGTGTTCCACCTGATGACACATGCCTTCTTCAAGGCGCTGTTGTTCCTGGCTGCGGGTTCGGTCATCATGGGCATGCACCACAACCAGGACATCCGCTACATGGGCGGGCTGCGCAAATACATGCCCATCACCTGGATTACTTCGCTGATTGGCTCGCTGGCGCTGATCGGCACGCCCTTCCTGTCCGGCTTCTATTCCAAGGAAAACATCATTGAAGCGGTCAAGTTCTCGCACCTGTCCGGTTCCGGCTTTGCCTATTTTGCCGTGGTGGCGGGCGTGTTCGTGACGGCGTTCTACTCCTTCCGCATGTACTTCCTGGTGTTCCACGGCAAGGAGCGTTTCCACAACGCCCATCATCATCACCATGATGTGCAGGAACATGCTGACGATGATGCACATGGACATCATGACCACACCCCGCATGAATCGCCCTGGGTCGTTACCATTCCGTTGCTGGCGCTGGCAGTGCCGTCATTGGCCATCGGTTACATGACCATCGACCCCATGCTGTTTGGCGAATACTTCGGCAATGCCATTTATGTGGCGGACAGCCATGCCGCCATGCGCGAACTGGAACAGCATTTCCACGGTGCGCTGGCCATGGGTCTGCATTCTGTCGTCACCCTGCCGTTCTGGCTTGCGGTGGCTGGCGTGGGCACGGCCTGGTTCTTCTATATGAAGCGTCAGGACATTCCGGCCATGATCCAGAAGAAATTCAGCCTGATCTACACCATCCTCGAAAACAAATACGGCTTCGATCAGTTCAACGACTGGTTCTTTGCCGGCGGCGCGCGCAAGCTGGGCGGCAGTCTGTGGCGGCGCGGCGACCAGACCGTGATCGACGGCTGGGTGGTGAATGGTGCGGCCAAATTTGTTGGTTGGGTATCCCGCGTGATTCGACCCTTTCAATCCGGTTATCTCTATCACTATGCCTTCACGATGATCATTGGCGTTCTGGTGCTGGTGACGTGGTTTGTCAAAGCAACGGCCTAAAAAAGAAAGACAAGCATGTTCGGTATGCCTCCACTTTCACTTGTCATCTGGTTGCCGATCCTGGGCGGCCTGATTGTATTGGCCACCGGATCGGACAAAAACGCAGCACTCGCGCGCTGGCTGGCGCTGGCTACAGCTGCTGCCGGGTTTGCCGTGTCGATTCCGCTCTATACCGGGTTTGATGCGACAACCAGCGCCATGCAGTTTGAAGAACTGCTGCCCTGGATTCCGCGCTTCAACATCAACTATCACCTGGGGGTGGATGGCATTTCCATGCTCTTCATCCTGCTCAACAGCTTCACGACTTTGCTGGTCGTGATCGCGGGCTGGGAAGTGATCCAGAAGAAGGTCGCGCAATACATGGCCGCCTTCCTCATCATGTCCGGCCTCATCAACGGCGTATTTGCCGCGCTGGATGCGGTGCTGTTCTACGTGTTCTTCGAGGCCATGCTGATCCCCATGTATCTGGTGATCGGCGTGTGGGGCGGATCCAACCGCGTGTATGCGGCGTTCAAGTTCTTCCTGTACACCTTGCTCGGCTCGCTGCTGATGCTGGTGGCCTTCATCTACCTGTATTTCCAGTCCGGCTACAGTTTCGAGATTCTTGACTACCACAAGCTGGCCATCGGCATGACCGCGCAGGAACTGCTGTTTGTTGCCTTCTTCCTGGCTTTTGCCGTCAAGGTGCCGATGTGGCCGGTGCATACCTGGCTGCCGGATGCCCACGTCGAAGCGCCCACTGGCGGCTCGGTGGTGCTGGCGGCGATAACGCTGAAAGTCGGCGCCTATGGCTTCCTGCGCTTTGTCATGCCCATCGTGCCGGATGCCAGCCACGAACTGGCCTGGTTCATGATCACGCTGTCATTGATTGCGGTGGCCTACATCGGTCTGGTTGCCTTGGTGCAATCCGACATGAAAAAGCTCATCGCCTACTCGTCCATCGCACACATGGGTTTTGTCACCCTGGGCTTTTTCATCTTCGATCCGCTGGGTGTGGAAGGCGGCCTGGTGCAGATGATTTCTCACGGTTTCATTTCCGCCGCGCTGTTCCTGTGCATTGGCGTGATGTACGACCGTCTGCATTCGCGCCAGATCAAGGATTACGGCGGCCTGGTCAACAAAATGCCGGTATTTGCCGCATTCTTCCTGCTGTTTGCCATGGCCAATGCCGGTTTGCCCGCCACCAGTGGATTCGTCGGCGAGTTCATGGTCATCATGGGCGCGACCAAGGTCAACTTCTGGTACGCCTTCGTTGCCGCCACCACGCTGATTTTTGGCGCGGCCTACTCGCTGTGGATGTACAAGCGTGTGGTGTTCGGCAATGTGACCAATCCGCATGTCGAGGAAATGAAAGACCTAAACAAGCGCGAGTTCTCTATCCTCGCCATACTGGCCATCTGCGTACTGGGCATGGGCCTGTATCCCAAACCGTTTACCGATGTGATGCATGTTTCCGTCAACGATTTGCTGACGCATGTATCCCAGAGCAAGCTGCCTTAAGGAAATACGATGAATTTCAGTCTTGCTGACCTCGCTCCGCTGTTGCCGGAAATTTTCCTGCTGGCCATGACCTGTCTGATCCTGATTGTGGATGCCGCACTCAGGGAAAGCCAGCGCGTGGTGACTGTTGTGCTGACCATGCTGACCCTGGCAGGCAGCGCCTGGCTGACGCTGACGGGTTTGAACACGGATCCGGTCTATGCCATGTCCGGCATGTTTGTCGATGACGCCATGGCCGATATGCTGAAAATGGCGTTGTACCTCGCGGTGGCCTTCATGCTGGTGTATTCGCGCAGCTATCTTCAAACGCGCGGCCTGTACAAGGGCGAGTTTTATGTGCTGACGCTGTTCAGCACGCTGGGCATGATGGTGATGATTTCCGCCAGCCATTTCCTCACGCTGTATCTGGGGCTGGAACTGCTGTCGCTGTCGCTCTACGCCATGGTTGCGCTCAATCGTGACTCAGCTGCTTCAACCGAAGCGGCGATGAAATATTTTGTGCTGGGCGCAATCGCCTCGGGCATGTTGCTCTATGGCATGTCCATGATCTACGGCAGCACCGGCTCGCTGATGCTGTCCGATGTTTCGGTGGCCTTGCAGGAAGGCATGGGGCAAAAAGTGCCGTTGGCATTTGGCGTGGTGTTCATCGTTGCTGGGCTGGCGTTCAAGCTCGGCGCGGTGCCGTTCCACATGTGGGTGCCGGACGTGTACCACGGCGCGCCCACCCCGGTCACTCTGTTTATCAGCAGCGCGCCCAAACTGGCCGCCTTTGCTTTTACCATTCGCCTGCTGGTACAGGGGTTGGAAGAACTGCATGGCGACTGGCAAGGCATGTTGATCCTGCTGGCGGTGCTGTCCATGGCCATTGGCAACCTGGCTGCCATTGCCCAGACCAATCTGAAACGCATGTTGGCCTACTCCACCATCTCGCACATGGGCTTTTTGCTGCTGGGTATTCTGGCAGCGAGTCAAAACGGCTACAGCTCGGCCATGTTCTACAGCGTGGTGTATGCGCTGATGAGCCTGGGTGGTTTTGGCATGATCCTGATGCTGTCACGCCAGAGTTTTGAGTCCGACAATCTTGACGACCTCAAGGGTCTGAATCAGCGCAGCCCTTGGCTGGCTTTTCTTATGCTGCTGCTGATGTTTTCCATGGCGGGCGTGCCACCCACCGTTGGTTTCTACGCCAAGCTCTCGGTATTGCAAGCCGTGGTTGAAGCGGGCATGGTCTGGTTGGCGGTTGCAGCCGTGTTGTTCTCGCTGATTGGCGCGTTCTACTACTTGCGCATCGTCAAACTCATGTATTTTGATAAGCCTGTGCAAACTGCGCCGATTGAGGCTCCCAGCGACATGAAAATGGCGCTATCGGTCAATGGCCTGTCCGTGCTACTGCTGGGCATATTGCCGGGGCCTTTGATGGCAGTGTGCGCGATTGCGGTACAATCCTCGCTCTAGCCACCACCTAAACCGGCTGCGCACCTGAATGGCGGTGTTGCAAGGTGCCCGGAATCCTGATGTATACCGCATACACTCGGGTTCCTGCGCGCCTTACTATTCGCTCGGCGCCTTGCCCTTCAGCCGCTCGCTACGGTTTTGGCGGCGGCCTCCAACTACCCGGATAAAGATATGGAAGTTACCCTGCTGCTGGCCATCGGCCTGATTGCCGCCAACCTGCCGTTCATGTTTGAACGTCTGTTTTTCATCAAGTCACTGGCCAATGGCAAACACTTGGGGTGGCATTTACTCGAGCTCGTGGTGCTGTATTTCGTCGTGGGCGGCATCGCCTGGCTGCTGGAGCGTGAAACCGGCCACGTGCACAGCCAGAACTGGGAGTTCTACGCGGTTACCGCTTCGCTGTTTCTGGTTTTTGCCTTCCCGGGCTTTGTGTACCGCTATCTGTGGCGCAAGAAGGGCGTCTAACAGAGTGTTGTAAAACTGCTGCGGTGGCCATCTGCTTTGTTGCGCGGTGCTCGGAATCCTCATGTATACCGCATACACTCCGGTTCCTGCGCGCCGCGCGCCTTGCATCCGGCCATCCTCGTAACGTTTTTCAATACCCTGCTAGCTTTGATCGCGAACCAATGCGGAAAGTTTGTAAAGCTCTTCCAGCGCCTCTTTAGGGCTGAGCTCGTCCGGGTCAAGCGCGTTTAGCGCCGCCATCAGTTCATCACTGCGGGTTTCCGGCAGCTTGGCTTCCGGGGCGACAAACAAATCACCCTGCGGGCCTTGCTGTATCTGTGCGTCTTCCAGTTCTTTCAACCTGCGCTTGGCGGCGCTGATAACCTTGCCGGGCACGCCGGCCAGCCTGGCCACCTGGATGCCGTAACTTTGCGAAGCGGGGCCGTCTTCCACACTGTGCAAAAAAATCAGGTCGTCGCCGTGTTGTTTGGCGTCGAGGTGCACGTTGGCCAGTTGTTTGTGCGTATGCGCCAGTTGGGTGAGTTCAAAGTAGTGGGTGGCAAACAGCGTCATGGCGCCGGTGTCGGTGAGGATGTGTTTTGCCACCGCCCAGGCCAGCGCCAGGCCGTCGAAGGTGGAGGTGCCGCGGCCGATTTCATCCAGCAGCACCAGGCTTTCGCGCGTGGCGTGGCGCAGGATGTGGGCAGTTTCGGTCATCTCCACCATGAAGGTGGAACGCCCGCCCGCCAGGTCATCCGACGCGCCAATGCGGGTGAAAATCTGATCCACTGCGCCGAGACTGACGCGATCCGCCGGTACGGGCAAGCCGCAACAGCCAAGCAGGGTGATGAGCGCGGTCTGGCGCATATAGGTGGATTTGCCGCCCATGTTGGGGCCGGTGATGAGCAGCATTTGTCTGGATGGAGACAGCTGGGTGTCATTGGGAATGAACTGCGCGGTTTGCGCTTCCACCACGGGATGGCAGCCTGCGCGGATGTCGATGCCGACAGTCTCGGCGTATTCTGGCAACACCCAGTTTTGTTCTCTTAACCGGATCGACTGCGCGGTCAGCACGTCCAGTTCGGCCAGCGCGGAAGCCGCCTCCAGCAGACGCGGCACATGCGGCAGCAATGTTTCCAGCAGCGCATCGAACAGCAGTTTTTCGCGTGCCAGTGCGCGTTCTTGCGCCGACAAGGCCTTGTCCTCAAAGGCTTTCAGCTCCGGCGTGATGTAGCGTTCGGCGTTTTTCAGCGTCTGGCGGCGGCGGTAATCGTCGGGAATTTTATCGACGTGGACATGGGTGACTTCAATGTAAAACCCATGCACCTTGTTGTATTCCACTTTCAGACTGGCAATGCCGGTGCGCTCGCGCTCGCGCGCTTCCAGTTGCAGTAAAAATTCGCCCGCGTTATTGGTCAGCGCACGCAGTTCGTCCAGCTCGGCGTCAAAGCCCGGGGCAATCACGCCGCCTTCGCGGATGAGCACGCCAGGTTCTTCCAGCATGGCGCGTTGCAACAAGGCGTGAATGTCTGGCTGGGGGTGCAGCGCGGTATGCAGGCTGTTGAATGCATCGGCCAGCAACGCATGAATGTCCGGCAAACGCGCCAGCGTATCGCGCAGGGCGGACAGGTCGCGCGGGCGCGCAGTTTTCAGCGCGCAGCGTCCAGCAATGCGTTCGATGTCGGCACATTCGCGCAATTGGGCAACCAGACTGCGCGTGAGCGGGGCGTTTTCTGCCAGCGCAGCAATACGGGCAATGCGCTGGCGCAATATTGCGCGGTCGCGCAGCGGGTGGTGCAGCCAGTGTCGCAGCAGGCGCGAACCCATGGCGGTGACGGTGGTGTTGATGGTGGAAAGCAGCGTGGGCGCGGGCTCGCCACGCAGGGTTTCGGTCAGCTCCAGATTGCGGCGGGTCGCGGCATCCAGCCGCACAAAGGCGGATTCACGCTCCACCGTCAAACCCTGAAGATGGGGCAGGGCGCTTTTCTGGGTTTGTCTGGCGTAATCCAGCAACACCCCGGCCGCCGCGATGGCTTCGGAAAAATCGGCCACATCAAATGCAGCAAGATCCTGCATGTTGAACTGTTTGGCCAGATCGCGCGTGGCGCGTTCGTGGTCAAACTGCCAGCCGGCCAGATGTTTGATCGAACCGGAGAGTTCGATGTCGAAGTCCTCCGGTATCAGGCACTCGGCGGGTTCCAGCCGCGCCAGCAGGCTGGGAATATCTGACAGCGCGATTTGTGTGACGGTGAAACGGCCAGCGGCGAGATTCAGCCAGGCAGCGCCGATGTTCAACTTGCCAGGGCATAACGCCAGCAACAAGGTGTCGCGGTGCTCGTCCATCAATGAGGTGTCGGTCAGCGTGCCGGGTGTGACAATGCGCGCCACCTGCCGCTCCACCGGGCCTTTGGAAGTCGCCGGGTCGCCCACCTGCTCGCACACCACCACCGATTCACCCAGCTTTAAGAGCTTGGCCAGATACTGCTCGGCGGCGTGATAGGGTACGCCCGCCATCTTGATCGGCTCGCCCGCCGACTGTCCGCGCGTGGTGAGCGTAATGCCCAGCAGGCGCGCAGCCTTTACCGCATCATCAAAAAACAGCTCGTAAAAATCTCCCATGCGGTAGAACACCAGCATGTCGGGATACTGGTTTTTGAAGCCCAGGTATTGGGCCATCATGGGGGTGTGTTGGCCTGTGGCAGCCATCGTTGAATTATTCAGCAGCGCGGATTTCCGCAGTCAAATGCGGTGCAAAGGTTGGCAGCAACTGGCCGAAAATTTTCGGGTTGGCGGCGACGATGTGGCCGGACTCAAGAAATTTATCGTTGCCCTCGAAATCGCCGACCAGTCCGCCGGATTCCAGCACCAGCAGGGCGCCGCCTGCGATGTCCCAGGGATTGAGGCCAAGCTCGAAGAAGCCGTCGTAGCGGCCGCAGGCCACCCAGGCGAGGTCGAGCGCAGCTGAGCCGGGGCGACGCAGCCCGGCGGTTTTCTGTATCAGGTCTTTCAACATGCCAAGGTAGGCGTCCACATGGCGGAAGTCGTGATAGGGGAAGCCGGTGCCGATCAGCGCGTCGTCCATCTTGTGCTGTTTGGAAACGCGAATGCGGCGTTCGTTGAGGAAAGCGCCGCCGCCACGGCTGGCGGTGAACAGTTCGTTGCGCGCCGGGTCGTACACCACGGAATGTTGCAGGATGCCCTTGTGCGTGAGGGCGATGGAGACGGCGTATTGCGGCAAGCCGTGCAGGAAGTTGGTGGTGCCATCGAGCGGGTCGATGATCCAGACGTATTCCTCACCGCCAGTGCGCCCTGTCTCCTCTGCTAAAATTCCATGGCTGGGATAGGCTTCCAGCAGGGTCTCGATAATCATCTGCTCGGCGTGATGATCGACTTCGCTGACGTAGTCGTGTGGTTTTTTGGCGTGGACAGTCAGTCGTTCGATATCGCTGGCAGCGCGATTGATGACCGCCCCGGCTTTGCGCGCGGCTTTCACCGCCGTGTTGAGCATGGGATGCATGGGGTTCCAGACAGCATAAAAAAGAGCGAACCGTATTTTACCCGAATTGTCCATTAGGCGGCTCTGCGAGCCTACGGGAGCCCTGGCGGCGGTTTTGCGGCGTCTTGCCGTCCCCGCTTCGCGCCCATAGTCGCGGATATGGGCTTGGCGCGGGAGCGGCAATCCACTCGCAAAGCCGCTCGCCATGCCCTCACGTCCTAATGGATAATTCGGGTTTAATTCATGCCGCCTGAATTCATGCGGATTTCATACAGATAAAACCTTGAATCTTCTTTCCAACATTCGTGTTGTGCTTTGCCGCCCCAGCCACCCGGGCAATATCGGTTCGGCGGCGCGGGCGATGAAAACCATGGGTTTGCACTCACTGTATCTGGTTGCGCCCAGGGTTTTCCCCCATGCCGAGGCCGAGGCGTTGGCATCTGGCGCGGTGGATGTGCTGGAACAGGCCGAGGTCTGCGATACGCTTGAGCAGGCGCTGGAAGGTTGCGTGTTTGCAATAGGCAGTTCTTATCGGCTGCGTGATATGCAGGCGGCGCTGTTGACTCCGGAGGCAGCGGCGCGTCTCGCACTGGTTGAAGCGATGTCGGGGCAGGTGGCGCTGGTGTTTGGTAATGAAACTTATGGTTTGTCAAATGCGGAGTTATCGCGTTGCCAGGCGCAAGTGACGATTCCTGGCAATCCGGAATACAACTCGTTAAATCTGGCAGCGGCGGTGCAGGTGATGGCCTATGTATTGCGCCGCGAGGCGCTGAACGAAAGCCACGCACAACCCGCGCTGGATGTGGCCGACCTGGCCGAGGTGGAGCGGTTTTATACGCATCTGGAACAAACCATGGTAAAGATTGGTTTTCTCAATCCGGCCTCGCCCAAGCGACTGATGCCCAAGTTGCGGCGGCTGTTTTCACGCACGCGCTTGCAAAAGGAAGAAATCAATATTCTGCGCGGCATATTGTCGGCCATGGAGAAGTTAGCCATGGAAAAGCTGGCTTCGGAAAAGTAGAGTCAAAAAGGTTAAGGTTGTCCTGGATTAAGGTGGAATTTGAGTTCCGATAATTATGTTTGCCAAGCTCAAAGAAGAAATCGCTGTTGTGTTTGACCGTGACCCGGCCGCCAGGTCAGTGTTTGAAGTCGTCACGACCTACCCCGGCTTTCACGCCATTCTGTTTCATCGCCTGTCGCATCGCCTATGGGGCATGGGGTTGAAATGGCTGGCGCGCTGGGTTTCGCATTTTGCGCGCTGGATTACCGGCATTGAAATTCATCCCGGCGCCACCATCGGCAGGCGTTTTTTCATCGACCACGGTATGGGCGTGGTGATTGGCGAAACCGCCGAAATTGGCGACGACTGCACCCTGTATCACGGCGTGACCCTGGGCGGCACTTCATGGAACAAGGGTAAACGCCACCCAACGCTGATGCCGGGCGTAGTGGTAGGGGCGGGTGCCAAGATACTGGGGCCGATTACCATAGGCCGCGAGGCCAAAATCGGCTCCAACGCCGTGGTGGTCAAGGATGTGCCGGATGGCGCGACTGCGGTGGGGATTCCTGCGCGGATTCTGGATGAGGCGAGCAAGTCGCACGATGCCAAGGTGCGCGATGACATGGCCAAGAAGATGGGTTTCTCTGCCTATGCCGTTTCTGCCGACATGAACGACCCCATGGTCAAAGCGGTGCATGGGCTGATTGATCATGCGGCCAATATTGACCTGAAGCTGGCCGAGGTGATGACGCAGCTTGAGCAGTTGGGCGTGCATTTGTCCGAGCAGCAAAAAGCCAAAGATGATTTCAACCCGGAACAATTGAATAAAATAGTTGACTAATTTACTCGGAAAACCAGAATACCTGACTGCTTTACTCAGGTATAAAGTTGACTGAAATAGTCTGGTATTTTATAGTTCGGCTACCAAATCGGGTAGCCAAATACGGGTGGCAAATCATGAGATTGACAACAAAAGGGCGTTTTGCGGTAACGGCGATGGTGGATCTGGCGCTGCGCCATGGCAAGGGACCAGTCACCCTGGCGGGCATCAGCGAGCGCCAGGATATTTCCCTCTCGTATCTGGAACAGCTTTTTGGCAAACTGCGCCGCCACAGTCTGGTGGACAGCGTGCGCGGACCGGGTGGTGGTTATACCTTGGCCAAACCGCTTGAAACCGTCTCGGTGGCCGATATCATCCGTGCGGTGGATGAACCGATTGATGCGACCCAATGCGGAGGCAAGGAAAACTGCCGTGATGAGCATCGCTGCATGACGCATGATCTGTGGGTTAGCCTGAACGCAAAGATTTACGAATATCTCGACTCTGTGACCCTGGGTGACCTGGTTGAGAAACAGCAGGCCAAAACCAATGTCACCGCCATGTCGGATGTCCGCCACGGCACCAAGGTGGCGGCCACATTCTGAATTTGAAGAAACTCTGAGCGCAGCAAATATGAAATTTCCGATTTACCTTGATTACTCCGCCACCACCCCGGTTGATCCACGTGTGGCCGAGAAAATGATTCCCTGGCTAACCGAGCATTTCGGCAATCCGGCTTCACGCTCGCATGCCTACGGATGGGAAAGCGAAAAGGCGGTGGAAGAGGCGCGCGAGCAGGTTGCAAAACTGGTGAATGCCGACCCCAAGGAAATCGTCTGGACGTCCGGCGCGACCGAATCCAACAACCTCGCCATCAAGGGCGCGGCGCATTTTTATTCCGGCACCAAGGGCAAGCACCTGATTACCGTCATGACCGAGCACAAGGCCGTGCTCGACACCATGCGCGAACTGGAGCGTGAAGGCTATGAAGTGACTTACCTGCAACCGCAGGAAAATGGCTTGCTGGATCTGGAAAAATTCAAGGCGGCCATTCGTCCCGACACCGTGCTGGCTTCGATCATGTTCGTCAACAACGAAATCGGTGTGATTCAGGATATTCCCGCGATTGGCGAAATTTGCCGCGGCAAGGGCGTGATCTTTCATGTCGATGCCGCGCAGGCGACCGGCAAGGTCGAAATCGACCTGCAAAAACTCAAGGTCGACCTGATGTCTTTCTCGGCGCACAAGACCTATGGTCCCAAGGGCGTGGGCGCGCTGTACGTGCGCCGCAAGCCGCGTATCCGGCTGGAGGCGCAGATGCACGGCGGCGGTCACGAGCGCGGCATGCGCTCCGGCACCCTGGCTACCCACCAGATCGTGGGCATGGGCGAGGCTTTCCGTATCGCGCGCGAGGAGATGGCTGCCGAAAACGAACGCATCCGCATGTTGCGCGATCGTTTGTATAAAGGCTTTTCCGACATGGAAGAAACCATGGTCAACGGCGACATGGAACGCCGTATCCCTGGCAACCTCAATATCAGCTTTGCCTATGTGGAAGGCGAATCCATGATGATGGCGATCAAGGACGTGGCCGTGTCATCCGGCTCGGCCTGTACCTCGGCCAGCCTTGAGCCGTCCTATGTGCTGAAAGCGCTGGGGCGTAACGATGAACTGGCGCATTCCTCCATCCGCTTCACCATCGGGCGTTTTACCACCGAGGAAGAAATCGACTACACCATCGACCTGGTGAAAAAACAGGTTGCCAAGCTGCGCGACATGTCGCCGCTGTGGGAAATGGTCAAGTCCGGCATCGACTTGAATACCGTGCAATGGGCGGCACATTGATTATGGTGAGGGGGAAGGAGTAAGGGGATAGGAATCTGGTTGTGTGCATAGCGCGCCATGATTTTCCCCTCACGCCTCACGCCTCACGCCTTACAGGAGATTGAAAATGTCATACAGCGATAAAGTTCTCGACCACTACGAAAACCCCCGCAATGTGGGTTCGTTTGATAATGGCGACGATGTCGGTACCGGCATGGTTGGCGCGCCCGCTTGTGGCGACGTGATGAAATTGCAGATCAAGGTCAATGAAAACGGTGTGATTGAAGACGCCAAGTTCAAGACCTATGGCTGCGGCTCGGCGATTGCCTCAAGCTCGCTCGTGACCGAGTGGGTCAAGGGCAAGACCCTGGATCAGGCCATGGAAATCAAGAACACCGCCATTGCCGAAGAGCTGGCCTTGCCGCCGGTAAAAATCCATTGCTCGATTCTGGCTGAAGATGCCATCAAGGCCGCTGTGGCAGATTACAAAGCCAAGCACGAGGCCTGAGCCATGGCGATTACCGTGACCGAAAAAGCCGCAAAGCACGTCAGTAATTTTCTCGCCAAGCGCGGCAAGGGCATTGGCTTGAGGCTTGGCGTGCGCACTACGGGCTGTTCCGGCATGGCGTACAAGCTGGAATTCGTGGATGAGATCGCCGGTGAGGATCTGCGCTTCGACAGCAACGGCGTGTCCGTGTTTGTTGATCCCAAGAGCCTGCCCTATCTGGATGGCATGGAGCTGGACTTCGCGCGTGAAGGCTTGAACGAAGGTTTCAAGTTCAACAACCCCAATGTGAAGAACATGTGTGGTTGTGGAGAATCATTCAACGTTTGATAGTCGGGCGGGCGAGGGGTTCGCTCAGTAGCCGATCGCCAGCATGAATTTCAACGCCAATCATTTTGAACTGTTCAACCTGCCTGTGTCATTCAGGCAGGATGTGGATGCGCTGGATACGGCCTACCGCAAACTTCAGAACGAGGTTCATCCGGATCGTTTTGCGGCGGCTGGCGAGGCTGAAAAGCGACTGTCCATGCAATGGGCAACCAGGGCAAATGAAGCCTACCAGACCTTGAAAAAGCCGCTGACCCGGGCAGCCTACATGCTGCAATTGAACGGTATGCAGGCAATTAGCGAAAGGCACACCGCTTTTCCTGCGGCCTTCCTGATGCAGCAAATGGAATGGCGTGAAGCGATTGCTGAAGCCAGATTGAACAGGAGCCATGCAGCTCTGGACAGGCTCTCACGCGAGTTGCGGGCAGAACAAAAATCACTCGAGCAGACACTGGAAACCTTGCTCGATGAGCGCCATGACTACGAGGCTGCTGGCGAGACCGTGCGTAAACTCAAATTCATGCATAAGCTGATGGAAGAAATCGGCGACGCACAAGAAGAATTAGACGCAGCTTAGAACTCGACGCCGCCTGAAAAGCCTGACACAAGACGCAAAGACGCAGAGAAAGATCAGAGATGAGAAGCCACGATTGGGTGCGTATATTGGACATATTCTTTGTCAGAAGCTTTTGCATAAAAGTTTTTCGGTGTTCTCCGCGCCTCCGCGCCTCTGCGTCTAAGAATTAAATAATGGCTCTTCTGCAAATTTCCGAACCCGGTATGTCCACTGCACCGCACCAGCACAGGCTGGCGGTGGGCATAGATCTGGGCACTACAAATTCTCTGGTGGCTTGCGTTCAATCCGGCTTGGCGCGCGTGCTGGATGACGAACGCGGGCGCTCGCTGGTGCCTTCCGTGGTGCGCTATTTTCCGGACGGGCAGGCCGTGGTGGGCTTTGATGCACAGACCAAACAAAGCGAAGACCCTCATAACACCATCGTTTCGGTCAAGCGTTTCATGGGTCGGGGGATTGCCGACATTGGCGACCCCGGGCGTTATCCATACCAGTTTGTCGATGCGCCGGGCATGGTGCAGCTGCATACCGTTGCAGGTGATAAAAGCCCGGTCGAGGTTTCGGCTGAAATTCTCAAGACACTCAAATTGCGCGCAGAGCAGTCTTTGGGCGGCGATCTGGTGGGTGCGGTGATTACCGTGCCGGCTTATTTTGATGACGCACAGCGCCAGGCCACCAAAGACGCGGCCAAACTCGCCGGACTGAATGTGCTGCGTCTGCTGAATGAGCCGACTGCGGCTGCCATTGCCTACGGCCTGGATAACGCCTCTGAAGGCGTGTACGCAGTGTACGACCTGGGTGGCGGCACGTTTGATATCTCCATCCTGAAACTGACCAGGGGCGTGTTCGAGGTGCTCTCCACCAATGGCGACTCGGCTCTGGGCGGCGACGATTTTGACCAGCGCGTGTTCTGCTGGATTGTAGAGTGCTCGCATCTGACCCCATTGAATGCAAAAGACACGCGCCTGCTGTTAACCCGCGCGCGCGAGGCCAAGGAGCAGCTTACCGACCATGACGAGGCGCGTATCACCGCGCTGCTGTCCACTGGTGAGCTGGTGGATGTGAACCTGACCACGGCCATTTTCAACGACATTACCGCCACCCTGGTCAACAAGACCCTCGCACCCACCCGCAAGGCGCTGCGTGACGCGGGTCTTGGCGCAGATGAGGTTAAAGGCGTGGTGATGGTGGGCGGCTCGACCCGTATGCCCAATATCCGCCATGCCGTAGGCGAGTTTTTCGGGCAAACGCCGCTGACCAATCTTGATCCTGACAAGGTGGTTGCGCTGGGCGCGGCCATGCAGGCGGATGTGCTGGCAGGCAATCGCGCTCAGGACGACGACTGGCTGCTGCTCGACGTGATTCCACTGTCGCTAGGGCTGGAAACCATGGGCGGACTGGTGGAAAAAGTCGTGCCACGCAATACCACCATCCCGGTGGCGCGCGCACAGGAGTTCACCACCTTCAAAGATGGCCAGACCGCCATGAGTTTTCATGTGGTGCAAGGTGAACGCGAGTTGGTTGTAGATTGCCGCTCGCTTGCCAAGTTTGAATTACGCGGCATTCCGGCCATGGTGGCGGGCGCGGCGCGCATCCGGGTCACCTTCCAGATTGATGCCGACGGCCTGCTGTCGGTTTCCGCGCGCGAGCTGGGTACGGGGGTTGAGGCAGCCATTACGGTCAAGCCATCCTACGGTCTGTCGGACGACGAAATTGCAGGCATGTTGAAAGATGCCTACGCCTATGCCGAAGATGACATGAAAGTCCGCGCACTCAACGAACAGCGCGTGGAAGGCAACAGCCTGGTGCAGGCCACCCGCGCCGCGCTGCAACAGGATGGCGATGCGCTGCTGAATGATGAAGAGCGCGCGTCTATCGAAAGCAAAATTGGCGAACTCGAACAGTGCATGAAAGCTGACAACCACCTGGCCATCAAGCATGCCGTAGAATCATTGAATCAAGCCACCTCGGAATTTGCCGCCCGGCGCATGGATGCTGGTGTGAAAAAAGCCTTGCGTGGGCATAAATTGGACGAACTTTCACTATGAATGCGCTAAGTAACGACCTGATCCGCTCGCTCCAGAACCGGCTGGACAGTCATCCGATCTATGCTGCTATCCGCAGCCTCGAAGACCTGCGTGTGTTCATGCAGCACCATGTGTATTCGGTGTGGGACTTCATGTCGCTGATCAAGTATCTGCAACATCAAGTTGCCCCTGCACGCTGGCCGTGGACGCCGCCGGGCGCTGGCAGGCACGATGCCAGTGTGCAAAGATTCATCAACGAGCTGGTGCTGGAAGAGGAAACCGATCAGGTGGCGCCAGGTCAGACTGGCGAGTTTTCCAGCCATTTCATGCTTTACATTGGGTCCATGCAGGAAGTTGGCGCAGATGCCGGACGACCGTTGCAGTTTATTCAGCAGATTGAACAACACGGTCTGGATGCAGCCCTGAATGCAGGATTACTGCCAGCATCCGCTTTGCAATTCACGCGCACCACTTTTGGCTTTATCGAAAGCGGTAAGCCGCACACTGTGGCTGCTGCCCTGGCGCTGGGGCGAGAGCATGTCATTCCGGCCATGTTCCGCGCCTTCCTCTCGCGCATGCAAATCAGCGAAGCACAGGCGCCGACTTTTCACTATTATCTGAACCGGCATGTGCACCTGGACGAAGATTTTCACGCGCCGCTTTCCCTGCGCCTGCTGCATGCCTTGTGTGGTGGCGATCCGGAAAAATGCCGCGAGGCCGAAGCCGCTGCCATCCAGGCAGTAGATGCGCGCGTACATTTCTGGGACGGCGTGTTGCAAGCCCTGCCCAGCCATAACCAATATGCAGCCTGAACCTGTTTACCATGCCCCAAATCATTGTATTGCCCCACGTTGAGTTGTGTCCTGAGGGCACGGTCATCGAAGCAAAATCCGGCGAAACCATTTGCGATACCCTGTTGGCAAACGGCATCGAGATCGAACACGCATGCGAAAAGTCCTGCGCCTGTACCACCTGCCACGTCATCGTGCGCGAGGGTTTCGATTCGCTCGACCCTTCAGATGAAAAAGAAGACGACTTGCTGGACAAAGCCTGGGGGCTGGAGCCGCAATCGCGCCTGTCTTGCCAAGCCATGGTAGCTAGCGAGAACCTCGTCGTCGAGATTCCGAAGTACACCATCAATATGGTTAAGGAAGGACACTGAAAATGAAGTGGACAGACATCAACGATATCGCCATAGAGCTTTATGAGACTCATCCGGATGTCGATCCACAATATGTGCGCTTTACCGACCTGCACGCCTGGGTCATGGCGCTGCCGGATTTCGACGACGCGCCCGACCGTTCCAACGAGAAAATCCTCGAAGCCATCCAGATGGCCTGGATCGACGAAGCAAGCTAAGGAACCTCTGATTAATTCCTCCATGAGCCGCGTTGCAGCCGGATTTTTGCTGTTTGGCGCGAAGCCGTGCGCAGGTCGTATCCGTTGATACGAAGCCAAGCCAGCGGCAAAATCCAGCGCGCAGCCATGTGGGAATTAATCAGAGGTTCCCTAAGCCTCGCGCCCACAGCCAGTTGCGCCGACGGCGCATAGCATGTGCCATGCGTGCTAAACTTTCTGCCAAACAAGGACGAGGATGGCAGAAGACAATTACGCCCGCACCGAGCCCGCCACTGCGCGGCGCATCGCCCAGGCAAGGGCAGGGGGGGATGTTCCCCGTTCGCCCGACTTGAGCGCATTTATGGTGCTGCTGGTGATGATGGCAGGACTGATCTGGTGGGGCAGCGCGCTTTTTGCCAGTCTGCAAGCAGTGCTGGCTTTGCATATGGCTGGTGCAGCCCGGTTTTCTTTGGATGGATTGTTCCAACACCTGGCGCCAGCGTTGTTGCCGTTTATCCTGTTCATGCTGGCGATTTTTGCCGCCGCGCTGATTGCCCCGCTTTTGCTGTCTGGCGGGGTGTTTGCCCCGCAGGCCATGCAGTTTCAGGGCGCTCGTATCCATCCGCTTGCGCGAATCTCCAGGTTGTTTTCCCTGGACGGGCTGTTCGACACAATGAAAGCATTGCTGATCTGGGTGATTGCCGGTAGTGCCTTGCTCTGGTTTTATCGCGCCCGTTTGTATGAGCTGGCGCAATTGACAACGATGAACCTGGCGGATGCGCTGGCATTGTCGCTGGAACTGTTATTGGCAGGCTTGCTGCTGCTGATGGCGGCGGCGCTGCTTTCGACAATACTCGATGTACCCTGGCGCTGGTGGCGTTATCTCAAGTCGCACGCGATGACGCGTGCCGAGTTGCTGGCCGAGGCACGCGAGGCTGAGGGTCGGCCAGAATTCAAGTCGCGGATACAGGTGCGCCAGCAACTGGCTCGCGCAGCCCGCACGGAGCGTCGCGGGTGAACGCGCAAAACCCTTTGATCAAACTCGCCAGCCCGGTGCTGGTGTTGCTGATTCTGGCCATGATGGTGCTGCCCTTGCCCACCTTCATGCTGGATGTGCTGTTTACCTTCAACATTGCGCTGGCCATGATCGTGCTGCTGGTCAGCCTGAATGCAAACCGTCCGCTCGACTTCTCGATTTTTCCTACCGTGTTACTGCTGGCAACCTTGCTGCGCCTGTCGCTCAATGTGGCCTCCACACGCATTATTCTGGTCGATGGCCATACCGGCACAGATTCGGCGGGCAAAGTCATTGAGTCCTTCGGCAATTTTCTGGTCGAGGGTAATTATGTAGTCGGCTTTGTGGTGTTCCTGATTCTGGTCATCATCAATTTTGTGGTGATTACGCGCGGCGCCGGGCGCATTGCCGAGGTGGCGGCCAGATTCACACTGGATGCCATGCCGGGAAAACAACTGGCGATTGATGCCGACCTGAATGCGGGATTCATCAGCGAACAGGAGGCGCGCCGCCAGCGACATGACATCGCGCGCGAGGCGGATTTTTATGGCGCCATGGACGGCGCATCCAAGTTCGTGCGCGGCGACGCCATCGCGGGCATCATTATCCTGCTGGTCAATCTGATTGGCGGGGTGGCGATCGGCATATTCCAGCACGGCCTGGGCATGGGTGATGCGCTTAACCGTTATGCGCTGCTTACTGTGGGCGATGGATTGGTGGCGCAAATTCCGGCCTTGATCATCTCCACGGCAGCGGGGATTGTGATTTCGCGCACGGCAGGTGAGCAAGACTTGAACCGGGAGTTCTTGAGCCAGTTGTTTGGCCGTCCTCTCATTCTGTATGTCGCGGCGGCGGTGCTGGCCTTTCTCGGCATTATTCCGGGGATGCCGCATGTCGCCTTCCTGTTGCTGGCGGCGCTACTGGCAGCAGCGGCTTATCTGGTCTCGCGCAAGGCCGGCGTCTACCGCTTGGCCAAGGAGGAGGTTGAGCCGCCTCCCGAACTTAGCTGGTCTGACCTGCCGCCAGTTGATGTGTTGGCTCTGGAAGTGGGTTATCGCCTGATACCTTTGCTGGATCGAAGCCAGGGCGGCAAGGTGCTGAATGAGATTACCGACAGCCGCCGCCGATTTGCCCTGGAAATGGGTATGGTGATTCCGCCAGTTCGCGTGCGCGACAATCTGGAGCTGGCGGCCAATGCCTACCGCATCACCCTCAAGGGGGTAGAAGTGGGACGCGGCGTGATCCAGGCTGGTGCGCTGTTGGCTGTTGAAACAGACGAATTGATGGGACGCATCAAGGGCGAGCCAGGCGAGGATACGCTGACAGGTGCGGCGGCTGTCTGGATTGAGGTAGAAGACATTGAACGCGCCCGGCTGCGCGGCTATCTGTTGCTGGAACCGGGCGAGGTGCTTGCACGCCACGTCGAGGCAGTATATCGCAGCCACGCGAGTGAATTGCTGGGGCGCGCCGAGGTGCAGCAGTTTCTGGATAGCGTGGAAGCCAGCACGCCGGGACTGGTGGAAGAGGTGACACCGCGCCTGTTGCCGCTGACATCCATACAAAGTATATTGCAGAATCTGGTCAGCGAATCTGTTTCCATCCGTGACGCCCGTACCATTATCGAAACATTATCGGCTCGCGCCGTGCGAGTGACAAATGTGGATGAGCTGACTGAAACCGTGCGTGCCGCATTGGGGCGCAGTATTGTGGATCGTGCATTTGAGGGAGCAGACAGTCTCCTGGTCATCGGCCTTGATCCGGCACTGGAAAATCGCCTGCAACTGGAAATGGGTGAAGAGGGCGAGGCGCTGATTTCCCCGGATCTGATCGAGCGTTTGCCGCAATTGGCCGAGCGTGCCATGCAGCAGCAACAGCAGCGGGGGGGCGCCATGGTGTTGCTGGTTTCGCCCTTGTTGCGCCCCGTGTTGGCGAGGATATTGCGGCGCACCGGATTGAGCGTTTTGTCTTACGCTGAAATTCCGGCGGATAAGGAAATGCAGATTGTGAGCATGATGGGTGAGGCTGAATATGCCCCTGCGTAAATTTATCGCCTGTGATGCACGCAGCGCGCTGGAGCAGGTGCGTCAAGCCCTGGGCGCAGATGCGGTGGTGGTAACTTCGCGCAAACACGCCGATGGCGTGGAAATCGTGGCCGGACATTATGCCGATCTAGCCGGTTCAATGCCGGATACATCGCAGACAGTCAGGCAAAACAACGAAACCCCGCGTGAAGATTCCGCCGCTGGCATTTCAGTCTGGCGTGAGCTGACTCGTTTGCGTAATTTGTTGCAGAGCCAGCTGGCGGGTCTGGCCTGGTCGGTGGACAAACGCCGTCATCCGCTGCGCATCCATGTAATGCAGCGGCTGTTGTCAGCCGGTTTTGGCGGACGTCTCGCAAGGCATATTTCGGCCAGCCTGCCGCGCGGATACAAGCAGCTACAGGCCGACGCCTGGTTGCGCCAGGTGCTGATTCGCAATCTGGCCGCATCGCCCGCCGCCAGCCTGCCAGAAGCGGCAGGTGGCGTGTGGGCGCTGGTTGGCCCCACGGGGCATGGCAAGACCACCACGCTTGCCAAGCTGGCGGCGCGCGCGGTGCTGGCGCATGGTGCTGACAAGGTCGGGCTGGTTTCTGCAGATCACTACCGGCTGGGTGCGCAACAACAGCTGGAGGCATACGCCGCATTGATGGGGGTTGCCATGGTGAAGCTGGAACGGGTTGAGCAGACGCAGGCCGCCTTGGACAAACTGGCGGACAAGTTTTGCGTGCTGATCGACAGCGCCGGGTTTTCTCCGCACGATCCTCAATTCAGCGCGCAGATTTCACTTTTCAGGCAAGCTGGGGTGAAATGCCTGTTGACGGTTTCCGCAGCGACGCAGGGCAGTTTGATGGAACATCTGATTGCCAAAAGCGCGCCACAGGGCGTGATCCTCACCAAACTGGATGAAGGCGGGCAATTTGGGGGCGTGCTGGATTGCCTCATGCGCCACCGTATTCCGCTGCTTGCCCTGGCAACCGGGCAGCGCGTGCCGGAGGATTTTCATCTGGCCAATGTCGCTTATGTGATTGACCGTGCGCTGCGCGCGCGCGAACACGAAGCCTTTGAACTGCGTGAAGAAGATCGCCCGGTGCAATTGGCGGCAATTGGGCCATGCGACGAACAGGATATGCACACAGAAAACCCGCGCCCGGACTTGTCTTTGCGCGCAGGCGCCAGGCGGTAACGCCACCTATGCCGGTACATCAGGCCGCCGGACTTGCGCGCCTATTCCAGACCGCGCCCGCAGAGCCGGTCAGCGTTATCAGCGTACTGGCCTCGGCGCATGGCGCGCCATCCTCGGCGCTGGCATTGGCTCTGGCCGACAGCCTGTCCGGCGAATCAGTCTGTCTGGTGCAAACAGGATCTTCGCGCCTGTCCGCGCTGTTGGGGTGTCAGGTGCTGCATACCTGGCAGCCGGATATGGCGCTCGATGCGCAAATCGTCCCGGTACGCGGCTTTCATCTTCTCTGCGCCCCGGATTGTCCGGCGGGGGATGTGGGCGTAGTCGATCTGTTGACTCGTAGCAAACGTTTTCAGCACATTGTGTTTGATGCGGGCGTATTTGATCGTGAGACGGCCTGTCTTGATCCGCAAACCGTGCAAATGCTGTTGCTGTCGGTCGGGGAGCAGGATCACGAAGCAGCTTATGCCTTGCTGAAAGGTCTGCACACAAGCGCCAGCGAAGTCGATGTATTGTTGTTGGGGGCTGGTGCGCCGGGGTTATCACAGCTGCATAAAGGCTTGCTGGACGGCGCTGGCGGAAATTGTAAAATTTCGGTCAATATGTGTCCGATTAGCAACACATGCATAGACACCTCAAGTAATGCATTAACAATCCCCTCCAATTTGTCATGGATTGTGTCTAGAATCCGCTCAAGGAACCACAAAAGGGTGGCAAATGGGGGTATTGGCAAAAGCACACAATAAATCAGCCAAGGATGAGACGATTCAGCAGTACTTGCCATTGGTCAAGCGCATTGCCTATCACATGATGGCAAGATTGCCTGCCAGTGTGGAAGTGGATGATCTGATCCAGGTTGGTTTGATTGGCCTGATGGATGCGGTCGAGCGTTTTGATGGCAGTCAGGGCGCGCAATTCGAGTCTTACGCAACGCAACGCATACGCGGCTCCATGCTGGATGACCTGCGTGAGGCAGATTGGTTGCCGCGCCATATCCGGCAAAAATCCCGCCAGATCGAGACGGCGATTCAGCACCTGTGCCAGCGTTTGGGACGCCAGCCCAATGAGCAGGAAATCTCGGCTGAAATGGGCATGAGCCTGGGGGACTACCAGGATATGCTGGGTAACGTAAAAGGCAGCCAACTGCTGTACTACGAAGATTTTACCGACGAGGAAAGCAGCGATTTTCTCGAACGCTATCTGGTCGATAATGCCTCTGACCCGCTGTCATTGCTGGAAGACGATGGTTTCCGCAAGGGGCTGATAGAAGCGATTGAAGACCTGCCGGAGCGCGAGCGTAATCTGATGGGTATGTACTACGAGCAGGATATGAACCTGAAGGAAATTGGCGCCGTCATGGGCGTGTCCGAATCACGTGTGTGTCAATTGCATTCCCAGGCAGTTGCGCGTTTGCGTGGCCAAATGAAACCCTGGAAGAACTGATGCAGCCGAAGGACAGTCATTCACCCGCAATGCAGTCAGCACTGGAGCTCCACTATTCGCGCATCGCCAACTCGTTGACAGAGTTATGGGGTAAACCTGGCTGCGAGCCTTATCTGCTGAGTCTGGTGTTTGATGAGCGTGGCGGTCGTCAGGGTTTTCCCATCGAGGTCGCAGACGAACTGCTGTTTTTGTTTCGTTTGATAGAACGCGCGCCAGACAAATACGATCTGTGGTTTGAAACTGACCGGCATGTTTGAGTGCTGCATCGAGCACAGCATCAAGCCACAGCATCAACTCCTTGGCTTGAAACGCCTCAACAGTAACGCATTTGTTATCACCGACACCGAACTCATCGCCATCGCTGCGCCAGCAAGCACCGGGCTGAGCAAGCCCAGTGCCGCCAGCGGGATGCCCAGCACGTTGTAGATAAACGCGAAAAACAGGTTCTGGCGAATTTTGCGCAACGTTGCGCGTGACAGCGCAACGGCATCTGCCAGCGCCGCCAGGTCATGCCTTGCCAGCGTAATGTCGGCAGTTTCTTTGGCGATATCGGCTCCCATGCCCATGGCAAAACTCACATCGGCCTTTGCCAGCGCGGGCGCATCATTAATGCCATCGCCCGCCATGCCGACTTTCTTGCCTGTGTGTTGCAAGGCGGCAATATTTGCGGCTTTGGTTTCCGGTGTCTGTTGCGCGTAAACATGCGTAATCCCGGTTGATTGGGCAACACTCTGTGCTGGGGCAGGCTGGTCGCCAGTCAGCATGGTCACTTCCACCCCCAGATTTTTCAGGTGCTGCACGGCTTGTGAGCTGTTGTCTCGCAGGGTATCGGCCAGTAGCAGCGTGCCCAGATAGTGGCCGTTACGCACAACGTGGATGGGGGTCGCGGCATGGTGTGACGCGGGTGTAAATGGCACATCACTCAAGAATTTAGCCGTGCCGGCGCGTGCTGTTTCGCCAGCAATCGTGCCTTGTACGCCTTGCCCTGGCATGGCGATAAAGCCTTCGACTAGCGCGACAGGCAGGTTTCTGTCGCGTGCCGCCTGCACAATGGATTTTGCCAGTGGATGTTCGGAAGCCTGCTCCAGCGCGGCGGCGGTGGCCAGGAGCTGTGCTTCATCGACTCCCGGTGCGGCCTGGACACCGATCAGACTGAATTTCCCGGTGGTCAGCGTGCCGGTCTTGTCGATGGCCAGCACATTGAGATTGCCTGCGGTTTCCAGCGCCTGTGCGTTGCGGAACAAAATGCCCAACTGTGCGCCGCGCCCGGTACCGGCCATGATGGCGGCGGGCGTGGCCAGTCCCAAAGCACAAGGGCAGGCAATCACCAGTACGGTGACGGCGCGGATCAGCGCTTCGCTCCAGTCGGTAAGCCAAAAGCCTGTGGCCAGAAAAGTCAGCAGCGCGATAACGATAACCACGGGGACAAAAATGCCGGAGATGCGGTCGGCCAGTTGCTGAATCGGTGCTTTGGAACCTTGCGCGGCTTCGGTCAGGCGAATGATTTCGGCAATGCGCGAGTGCTCGCCGACGCCCTCGGCACGCAGGATGACCGTGCCCAGCGTGTTTTGCGTGGCGGCATACACCTTGTCATTTGCGCGTTTCAACACAGGCAGTGATTCGCCGGTGAGAGCGGATTCATCCACCTCGGACTCGCCTTCGATCACCACACCATCCACCGCAATGCGCTCGCCCGGTCTGATGCGAAGCCTGTCGCCGCTGTGGATTTCTCGCAGCGGAATCTCCACAAAGCTGCCTTCGCGCTCCACCCAGGCGGTTTGCGGCGTGAGGGTGAGCAGTTGTTCGATGGCGTCCAGGGTCTTGCGCTTGGCGCGCGCTTCCAGCAACTTGCCCAGGCGCACCAGGGTAATGACGGCTGCGCCCGCCTCGAAATACACGGGCTGCGCTTGCAGACCGAGGAAGGTGACGATGGTGGAAAGCCCCCAGGCCATGCTGGTGCCCAGCGCCACCAATACGTCCATGTTGGCGCCGCCGCCGCGTAGCGCATTGAACCCGCCGCGATAAAAGCGCCAGCCGGCGATGAATTGCACAGGCGTGGCCAGCAGAAATTGCACCCAGCGCGGCAGCCATTCGTGATGCAGTCCAACAGCCAGCCCCAGCATGGGCAGCACCAGCGGCAGGGTGAGCAGCACGGCAACCCAGAAAATCAACCAGTCCCTTTTTACGGCAGCGATTTCGCGTGCGCGTGCATCCGCACGGTTTTGCTCATCCCATACCTCTGCGCCATAGCCAGTTTTGCTGATCGCTGTCAGTACGTCATCCACGCTTGTGCCAGCTTGCAGGGTAACGCGCGCGGTTTCAGAGGCAAGATTGACCGTGATGTCCACGCCCGCCAGCTTGTTGACCACGGTTTCAATCCGCGCCGCGCAGCTTGCGCAGGTCATGCCGGTAATTTTCAGCAGGGTTTGCTGTGGCGGAACATCGAAACCGGTCTTGCGGATGGTCTCAAGCACGCTGCGGGTACTGGATTCCGGGCTAAGAAAGCGAATGGTTGCTGTCTCGTTTGCCAGATTGACCGCGGCTTCCACGCCCGGCAATTTGTTGAGCTGCTTTTCCAGCCGCGTGGAGCAGGCTGCACAGGTCATGCCGGAAATGGGAAGGGAAAGTTTATGTTCGTTCATGGTTTCTTGCGCCGGGCATTCCTCAGGATGAATCTGGCCGGATCGATGGCCTGCCACAGATCGCGCGGCAGCATCCAGTGTTCACCGTCCATTCTGGCAGCAAGCGCCTGTGCCAGAAAGGGTCCCCACACCAGGCCGCGCGCGCCAAGGCCGCTTAAAACATACAGACCATTTTTTCGTGGCACTTGTTCCAGTGCCGACTCGGGTTGCGGTGTTTGCCTGTCATCGGCAAGGCCGCCAACCAGCGGCAGGCGGTCTGGCGTGGCCGCACGAAAACTGACCCGCGCCTCCAGTCTGTCCGCGTCAAATGTCGGCGGCCTGGCCAGCAGGCGTGACAGCCTGCTCAGGTTTTCATGCTGTTCGCTGGCTCTGGGGGCAGGGTCGTCATCAAAGGCAAAGCTGGCGCCGATATTGCCGATACCGTTCAGGGTTGGCAGCACATAGCCTTCGCGCGTGACTGGAATCTTCAGTCCGGGCAGGCTGCCATCCGGCAGCCTGGTGATCTGGCCGCGCACTGGCGTCAGCGGCAGTACGGCAAATTGCGCCGCCTCATGGGCGCCGGTCAGTACCAGTGCCGCGCTCTCGCTGATCTGACGCTCGCCCTCCCACACAAGCCACCCTTCCGCTGTTTGTTCAATGTGTGTGGCCTCGGTTGTGAAATGTCGTGTCAGACTTGTGCCGCAGTCTGACAGCATGGCTTTGCAGGTTCTGCCGCCGGACAGCCAGCCGCCTTGCGGAAAATACAGGCCCGGCGCTGCCACCGGATAGCCAGCCAGTTCGCCTGCTTCATCCTGATTGACCCAGCGTGCGAAGTGTTCAGGATAGACGTGGGATGCGAGCATGGCCTGCATGTGTTCGGCCTGCTCGTCGTTGCGCGCAAGATGCAGGACGCCACTGAAACCGTGAAGGGAGAAGGGAGTAGGGGGAAGGGTTGAGACTTGTTTGACCGTGTGCAGAAATGCCTGACGAGAGAGGCGACCATTAAAACTTTCATCCAGTGTCAGTTGCGGGCGCACGACGCCTGCGGGGTTGCCCGATGCGCCCATGGCCGGAGCAGGGTGGCGCTCGATCAGGTTGACCTGCCAGCCACGCTGGCACAGCGCATATGCCAGACTGGCACCAGCGATGCCAGCGCCGATGAGGGTGGCGGATTTTTGTTCCTCCCTCGCCCGCGCCCCTCTCCCCTCAAAAGAGAGGGGAGAAAATCGCGCCTCCAGTCTTTCCTTCTTGTGGCCGAAGCCGGGTTTGCGTTCGACATGAAAGCCCGCTTCCTGCAAGCTCTGCCTGACTGCACCTGCAACGCACCAGGTGGCCAGCCGTGCGTTTGGCGCGGCAAGCCGAGCCAGTTGCTGCATGATCGCGGGCGACCACAAGGCGGGATTCTTTGCGGGCGAAAAACCGTCGAGATAGATCGCGTCCACACTGGCATCGAGCTGCTTCAACGCGGTTTCGGCATTATCAAAAATCAGCGTTAGTTGCACACGCCCATTGTCAAAACTCAGCCGGTGATAACCCGCAACCAGAACCGGCCACTGGTGGCGGAGTTGTTGCGCCAGTTCGGCCAGTTCTGGCCAGGCTGCGTGGCATTGCAGCAGCGAATCAGTACTGAGTGGATGTTTCTCGATTGAAATGAAATGCAGCGTCTTGCATTGCCCTGGGTGTTGGCGAAATACTTCCCAAGTGGCGAGGAAGTTCAGCCCGAGGCCAAAGCCGGTTTCCAGAATGACAAAACGGTTTTTGTCCTGCCATGACACAGGCAGACCGCAGCCTTGCAAAAATACTGCACGTGCTTGTAGCAAACCGCCATCGCTGCTGTGGTAAATGTCGCCATATTCCTGGCTGGCGGGAATGCCGCCTTCTGAAAAATGTAATTCACCTGGGGTGATAGGCATTGCAAGACAGAGGTTGTTGGAATCGGCTGCCCGGAAGATTATTACGGCAGTAGTTCAAATGGGGGTGCTCAAGACTGCATTCAACATTGCGGATGAATGAAGCCTACTGTCCTGACCGTTTGTGTTCATACATCAATGTGTCTGCCTCACCCATCATGGTCTCGATTGTGGAGTGTTTGCCAGAATCGAATTCCACAATGCCGTAAGAGAACTTCACGTCGTAGCTTTTGCTGACATTGAGAGTGTGCTGGTTGATCAGACTATGCAGTCTTGTTATGCAATCCTCTGCTGCATTCCTGTCTGAGTTAACAAGAAAAACGGCAAACTCGTCCCCACTCAAACGGCCAAGGATATCCGACTCGCGAAATGCAAGCCGCATGTTCTCAGCGAACATATTCAAGACGCGATCACCCTCCGCGTGGCCATATGTGTCATTGACATACTTGAACTTGTTCAGATCAATGAAAACCAGCGAGGCCGGAAAGACCATGCGCTTGCAAAATAGCAGGGCTTGTTGAGCGAGCAGCAGGAATCCGCGCCGGTTGGAAATATGCGTAAGTTCATCTATGGTGGCAAGTTGCACGGCGGCCAGTTCGCGTTCGACCATGTGTGCCAGGTCAGTCAGCGTTTCGATGTCTTGTGCCGAGAGGTTCCTGGGCTGTTGATCGATAATACAGAGCGTGCCTACCACGCATCCGTCCGGCGCGGTCAAAGGGCATCCAGCGTAGAAACGTATGTTTGGGGCGCCGGTGACAAACGGGTTATCAGAGAACCGTTCGTCTTTGGTCGCGTCGGGAATTATGAAAACTTCCCTGCCAAGAATGGCATGGCCACAAAATGAATGGTCCCGATGGGTTTCGCTGGCATCCAACCCGTCACAGGATTTGAACCACTGCCGGTCTGCGTCAATTAGCGAAACCAATGCGGTGGATACCCCAAACAGCTTTTTGGCCATTCGGGTAAGGCGGTCAAATCTTTCTTCATGCGGGGTGTCAAGAATGCCCAGCGAGCGCAGTGATTTGAGACGTTGTTCCTCGTTTTTGGGCTTGCCGGGCGGTATCAAACAAACTCCTTGCTGAAGTTAGCGATAACCGAAAGCCCCGGCCTGAAAATGATGGGCAGGCCGCTTATCTCCGCTCGAAGGCAACGCTGTTTTTCTGTTTCGGCAAGTATAGTGCAATTATTCTGGCCGCATGTGCGGGAACAGAATGACATCACGAATGCTGGGCGAGTTGGTCAGCAGCATGACCAGCCGGTCGATGCCGATGCCGCAGCCGCCAGTGGGCGGCAGACCGTATTCCAGCGCACGGATGTAGTCGGCGTCGTAGTACATGGCTTCTTCGTCGCCGGCTTCCTTGGCCTTGACCTGATCCAGGAAGCGCGCAGCCTGATCCTCGGGGTCATTCAATTCCGAGAAGCCGTTGGCCATTTCACGGCCAGTAATGAACAGTTCAAAGCGTTCGGTGATGTCGGGCTGCTTGTCGGAGCGGCGCGCCAGCGGCGAGACTTCGGCCGGGTAGTCGATGATGAAGGTGGGTTGGATCAACAGGGCTTCAGTCGTCTCTTCAAAGTAGGTCAGTTGCAGCCCGCCCAGGCCGTCGTGCTTTTTGTAGGCGCACTTGCGCTGGTGGAACTGGTCGATCAGCCACTCGCGGTCGTTCAACTGTTCCAGCGTGGTTTGCGGGTGATATTTCATCACCGCGCCGGTGATGGTGAGGCGGTCGAAGGGTTTGGAGAGGTCGATCGTGTTGCCCTGGTATTCCACCACCGCGCTGCCGCAGGCGGCCATCGCCGCATCGCGGATGATGGCCTCGGTAAAGTCCATCAGGTAGCGGTAATCGCGGTAAGCCTCGTAGAACTCCATCATGGTGAACTCGGGGTTGTGTCGCGTACTCAAGCCTTCGTTGCGGAAGTTGCGGTTGATCTCGAACACCTTCTCGAAACCGCCGACGACCAGGCGTTTGAGATACAGCTCTGGCGCAATGCGCAGGAACAGTTCCATGTCCAGCGCATTGTGGTGGGTGATGAAGGGTTTGGCTGCCGCGCCGCCGGGGATGACGTGCATCATCGGCGTTTCCACTTCCAGAAAATCATGCCCGATCATGAAGGCGCGGATAGCCTGCATGATGCGCGAGCGCGTCATGAAGGTCTGGCGCGTTTCTTCCGCCATAATCATGTCCACATAACGCTGGCGATATTTCTGCTCCTGATCGGTCAGACCGTGGAACTTTTCCGGCAACGGGCGCAGCGACTTGGACAGCAGGCGCAGGGATTTGGCGTGGATGGTCAGCTCGCCCTTGTTGGTCTTGAACAAGCTGCCTTCAACTCCGATAAAGTCGCCCATATCCCAGTGCTTGAAAGCCTCGTGCACGGCTTCGCCGGTAATGTCGTTGGAGATATACACCTGGATGCGGCCGCTCATGTCCTGCAAAGTGGCAAAGCTGGCCTTGCCCATCACGCGTTTCAGCATCATGCGCCCGGCCAGTTGCACCGCAATGTTTTTGCCTTCGAGTTCGGCCTTATCCAGCGCGCCGAATTCATCCTGCAACTTGCCCGCATAATGCACGCGCGCGAAATTGTTGGGATAGGCCGTACCGGATTCACGCAGTCTGGCCAGCTTTTCGCGGCGCTCGGCAATGATCTGGTTATCGTCGGATGCTTGAATGATGTCGGTCATGATGAACTTGCAGTTTTTTGTTATGGCGGTTGCCTGACGGCAAAGGCCGTCATTTTCGCATATTCCGCAGGGTAAATCGCCGCCCGACCGCCGCGCGGGTTTACGTCCGGAAAATGAAATACACCGCACCCAGCAGACACAGCCCCGCCCACAGGTAATCCAGCTTGAGCGGTTGCTGCATGTAAAAAATCAGGAAAGGCACAAACACCAGCAGGGTGATGACCTCCTGCAAAATCTTGAGCTGCGGCAGTGTCATGATGGTGTAGCCCGTGCGGTTGGCAGGAACCTGCAGCAGGTACTCAAACAGGGCAATTCCCCAGCTGATTAGCGCTGCGATCCACCAGGGTTTGTCGGACAGGTTTTTGAGATGGGCATACCAGGCAAAAGTCATGAATACATTGGATGCAACCAGCAGTCCGATGGTAATGGCCAGCCTGGAGTCCATTACACACCCTGTTTCAAACTCGCTTCGATGAACACGTCCAGATCGCCGTCCAGCACTTTTTGCGTGGCGGAAACTTCAACGTTGGTGCGCAGATCCTTGATGCGGGAGTTGTCCAGCACGTAGCTGCGGATCTGGTGGCCCCAGCCCACGTCGGATTTGCCGGCTTCGAGTTTGTCCTGCTCGGCCTGGCGTTTGCGCAGTTCTGCCTCGTACATGCGCGACTTGAGCATGGACATGGCTTCGGCGCGGTTTTTGTGTTGCGAACGGTCGTTCTGGCATTGCACGACGATGCCGCTGGGAATGTGGGTGATGCGCACCGCCGAGTCGGTCTTGTTGATGTGCTGGCCGCCCGCGCCGGACGCGCGATAAGTGTCGATGCGCAGGTCGGCGGGGTTGATTTCCACTTCGATGGAGTCGTCCACCTCCGGGTACACAAACACGCTGGCAAAGCTGGTGTGGCGCCCGCCCGAAGAGTCGAACGGCGATTTGCGCACCAGGCGGTGCACGCCGGTTTCGGTACGCAGGGTGCCGTAGGCGTATTCGCCTTCCACTTTGATGGAGGCGGATTTGATGCCGGCCACGTCGCCGTCGGATTCTTCCAGCAGTTCAGCCTTGAAGCCCTTGCGTTCGCAGTATTTCAGGTACTGGCGCAGCAGCATGGAAGCCCAGTCGCAGGCCTCGGTGCCGCCAGCGCCAGCCTGGATGTCGATAAAGCAGTTGTTGGGGTCAGCCGGATTGTTGAACATGCGGCGGAATTCCAGCGCAGCGACTTTTTCCTCGATACTGCCTACATCGGCAATCACTGCATTGAGTGTGTCTTCATCGTCTTCGGACACGGCCATGTCGTAGAGGTCGCTGGCATCCGCCAGACCGTTGTTGATCTGGTTGAGTGTCAGCACGACATCTTCCAGGCTCTTGCGTTCGCGGCCTATTTCCTGGGCTTTTTTCGGGTCATCCCACAGGGTGGGATCCTCGGCGAGTTTTACGACTTCTTCGAGACGCGCGGTTTTCGCATCGTAGTCAAAGATACCCCCTCAGGGACTGTGAGCGATCGGCGAGATCGGCCATTTTTCCCTGGAGCTGGTTGAGAATTTCTGCTTCCATTGCGTTACCTTTGCAAACCTGCTGTGGGCTGTGATCCGGGCGCGTGTTGTGCTCGAAATCCTCATGTATTCCATATACATTCCGGTTCCTCTGCTCCGGTCGCGCCCGGCTGACAGCCTGTTCGCGACGGTTTTCAAAGACACCGCAGCCGTGATTGTTGTGAAAAATCAGCCGCGAATTATAACCTTGTTAGCAGCCAAGCCAGCACCAAGCCCGCGCCGATGGCGCTCATGGCAGCGATGACATGACGTGCCATGCCCCAGCCACCAATACTCCACACCAGCGCAGATTTGAAAATCAGGTTGGCGATGAAAGCCAGTACGATGGCGGTGATGGCGGCATGTGTTGTGATCTCGCCAAGGCCGATCAGGCGCAGGGTGGAGAGGGTAATGGCATCCACATCGGTCAGACCGGCCACGGCGGCCACGGCGAACAAGCCTTGCGCGCCCATAACGCCGGACAGCCAGGCCGTAGCAAGCAAGACCGCGGCATACAGGCCGCCGAAGGTGATAGCGCTTTTAATCTCGGTAGGGTTGGTCAGCGTGAGTTCAGGCGTGTCGCCTGCGGGTTTCAGTTTGAGCTGGCCGTACCAGGCCGCCAGCAGACCGGCGATCAGCCCGCCGGCAAAAATGGGCGCTATTTTGAAAAAAGTAGGCAGGGACAGCAAAGCCACCAGTACCGAAAGGCGTACCAGCACCACCAAATTGGCCAGTACGATAACCATGATGGCAATACGCATGGCAGCGTTATGTTCAAGAGTTTTTGCCCCTTGTTGCCTGCTGAAGCGCGAGAAGGTAAGCGTAGTGGCGGTGCTGGAAACCAGACCGCCCAGCAAGCCCAGCAACACAGTGCCGCGCTTTTGCCCGGCAATGCGCAGGGTGGCATAACCCGTCAGGCTGATGCCGGAAATCAGCACCACCATCAACCAGATGTGATAGGGGTTGAGCGCGCCATAAGGGCCGTAGCCCTTGTTGGGCAACAGCGGCAAGATGATTAGCGACAGCACGGCAAACTGCAAAATTGAAATCAGGTCGCGCCGGGTCAGGGTCTGGCTGATGCCGCGCAATTCGGCTTTGAAATACAGCAGCACGGTAGCGCCTATGCCGAGCATGGCCGCCAGTTGCAGCTCGTTCAGCCAGCACAGCACGCCCAGGCCATAGCACACCAGCACGGCGCTGACGGTGGTGGTGCCGGGGTCGCCATCCTCACTGGGTTGTTGAACATAGGCGGCAATAATCATGCCGCCAGCCAGCAACAGGCCAGCCGCAATCAGCCAGGGTGAAGCGGTTTTGTCGGCCAGATGCGCGGCCAGCGCGCCGAATAATGCGGTGAGCGCAAACGTGCGCAGCCCGGCTTTGGCCGCAGGATTTCGCTCGCGCTCCAGCCCCATCAGCAGGCCAAGGCCGACGGCGGCAAGGTAGCGGGTGAGGATGGAAAGATCGGCGGGAAATTCGGGTGTCATAACTTATTGCCAATAATGCAGTTTCAACTGTACGGAAACATTGCCGTTGTACTCGTTGAGCATGGGCGCATACACGCCAGTGAATTTCTCCGGCAACGGCTCGGTGCAAAAAAACGCCATGGCATTGAAGAGCGTGCCGTCCAGCGTCACTTCCAGTTTTAGATGCTTTTCGCTGACGATGCGCTGGTTGACGACACGGAAATCGCCTTTAAACAGCGGCGCGGGAAAACCTTGTCCCCATACGGCGTTTTCAATGCCCTGCACCAATTCTGGTGATAACTGGTTAGCGGGTAACGCGCCATCGGTTTCGATGATTTCGTCGAGGTCGGCAGGGCTTAAGCAATTTTGCGCGACTTGCTCAAAGGCGGTTTGAAACAGCGCGAAATTTTCCTGTTTGATGCTTAAGCCCGCAGCCATGGCATGGCCGCCAAATTTGAGAATCAGACCGGGATGCTGGCGGTCGATCCAGTCCAGCGCGTCGCGCAGATGCAGCGCGGCGATGGAGCGGCCAGAGCCTTTCAGCTCGCCGCCTTCGCCAGGAGCAAAGGCAAACACCGGGCGGTGATATTGCTCCTTCAGGCGCGAGGCGAGAATGCCGACCACGCCCGCGTGCCAGTCGGTGTGCATGACGGCAATGCCGTGCTTGCCGGAGCAATCCACGCTATCCAGCAAACTTTCTGCCTGGGCGCGCATGTCAGCTTCAATATCGCGCCGCGCGAGGTTGATCTCGTGCAGTTGTTGCGCCAGCGGCAGGGCGGCTTCCAGCGTGGGTGCAAGCAGGCATTCAATGCCCAGGCGCATGTCTTCCAGACGCCCGGCGGCATTCAGGCGTGGCCCCAGCATGAAGCCCAGGTCGAACACCGTGGCTTTTTCGCAGCGCCGTCCGGCGACTTGCATCAAGGCGAGAATGCCGGGCGAGGCCAGCCCGGCTCGCATTCTTTGCAAACCCTGGTAGACGAGAATGCGGTTGTTGGCATCGAGCTTGACCACGTCCGCCACCGTGCCCAGCGCCACGAGATCGAGCAGCACGCGCAAATCGGGCTCGGCCTGGCCTTCAAATGCGCCGCGATTGCGCAACTCGGCACGTAGCGCCAGCAGCAGGTAAAACATGACACCCACACCCGCCAGATTCTTGGAGGCAAAGCCGCAACCGGCTTGATTCGGGTTAACAATGCCCGCTGCTTGGGGCAGGGTGTCGCCGGGCAGGTGATGGTCGGTGACATACACCGGAATACCCAGTTCGTTGGCGGCGTTGACCCCGGCGTGCGCGGCAATACCGTTATCCACGGTAATCAGCGCATCCGGCTCCAGCAGTGCGGCCTCTTCGACAATAGCGGGCGAAAGCCCGTAGCCGTGAATGGCGCGATTGGGGACGAGAAAATCCACCTGCGCGCCCAACATGCGCAGACCGGCCACCCCAACTGCGGTGGCGGTCGCGCCGTCGGCGTCATAGTCGCCTACAATCAAAAAGTGCGCACCGGCCTCTATGCCATCGGCCAGTTCAGCCGCCATATTGTGGATGCCTTGCATGGCATCGAACGGTAGCAGCTGGTTGAGGCGGGACTGGATTTCTGCGGTTGAGGCGACGCCGCGCGCGGCATACAGGTTTGCCAGCACGGGATGAATGTTGTGAGACACGAGTGAAGCCGCCATGGCTTCGTCAACTGAACGGATGGTAATTTGCGGCATGGGTGAATTGTAATGGGCGCAGGCGTCAGAATCCTGATTGTGTTTTTTCTATGCAGCTTTGCTGGCAATGCCCAGGCGCTGGAAAACCGCCTGAAGCAGCATGCTTCGCCCTATCTTGCGCTGCATGGCAAAGACCCGGTGGCCTGGCAGGAATGGAATGCCGACACCGTGGCGCGCGCAAAACGCGAAAACAAACTGCTGTTTGTGTCGGTGGGTTATTACGCCTGTCACTGGTGCCATGTCATGCAGCGCGAGTCGTACCGGAACAGGGCCATTGCCGCGCAACTCAATCGTGATTTCATTCCTGTGAAAGTAGATCGAGAGCTGAATGTCGCACTGGACGGGGCGTTGCAGACGTTTTCCTCGCGTTTGCTGAAAACAGCCGGTTGGCCGTTGAATGCCTTTGTGACACCGGATGGTTATCCGGTGTACGTGGTGTTATATGCGTCGCCGCAAGATTTTGGCAAGGTGCTGAATCAGCTTGCAGGCCGTTGGAAAACGGATAGTGAGGGGGTGAACCGGTTGGCGCGCCAGGCTGCGCAAGCTGATTCGGAGAAACTGTTGATAAAACCGGTTGATGCAGCCGCGGTATCGCGCTGGGAGGCGGCGTTCCTGAAATCGGCGCAAGCGGAGATGGACGAATTTCGCGGCGGTTTTGGCGAGGTAGGCAAGTTCCCGATGTCGCCACAACTGGCTTTGATGCTCGAGATTCAAGCACGGACGCCGGATGCCGGGCGAGCCGAATTTCTGCGGCTGACCCTGGATCAGATGGCGACAAAGGGGCTGCGTGATCAAGTGCATGGCGGTTTTTTCCGCTACACCACCGATCCGGACTGGGAAACGCCGCATTTTGAGAAAATGCTCTACGACAACGCGCAGTTGGCGCTGATTTATCTGCGGGCGTCAGAAATCTTGCAAGAACCGCGTTATCGGCAGATTGGATTGAGCACGGTAGATTTCATGCTGCATACCCTGGCCACTGCGGATGGCGGATTCTATACCAGCGTATCGGCAGTGGACGCGCAGGGCAGGGAAGGGACGTACTACTTGTGGACGCGCCAGCAGCTGAAACAGCAGTTGAGCGCTGCCGAATTTGCAGTAGCCAGACGGGTCTGGAAGCTGGATGCGCCGCAACCATTCGACTTCGGTTATTTGCCCGCAGCGTGGATGACGCCGACCCCGCATGAGCAAGCACTGTTGCAATCGGCTTATCGCAAACTGCGCCAGTCACGCATTCGCAATGGCCTGCCGCGTGATATCAAAATCAATGCTGGGCTGAATGGCCTTGCCCTGTCGGCACTCAGCGCAGCCATGCGCGTTGACCCGGCCTATAAAGCGCCAGCGGAACGCGCCCAGGGTTTTCTGCAATTGCGGTTGATGGGTGGCGGAGAGTTGTTCAAGGCCGTATCAGGCAACAAACAGGTAGCAGGCGCGGAACTTGAAGACTATGCCTATGTGGCGCAAGGAATGCTGGATTATGCCAAGGTGACGGGCGATAGGGCGGCACGTCAGACAAGTCTGCAACTTGCGCGCAAGGCATGGTCTTTGTTTGCCACTGAGCAAGGCTGGAAAAGCGAACCCCGCCCGCTGCTGGCGACCATGTTGCCGGCAGCAGTGATTGCAGACGGCGCGGTCGTGTCTCCTTCAGCCGTGCTGATCGGGGTGTCCATGGCTTTGAATGATGTGCACTTGCGAACACGCGCCTTGGCTGCGGCGCAATGGCATTCACCATTGATGGCGCGTGACCCGTTTTCTTATCCTGGGCAGATCAAGATATTGAGGCGGGCACTGGTCGAATGAGCCGCAGAATTCATGCAACAGAACTGCCAGATGCAAGTCTGCAAGTTTTTCGATAGCCTGTAAGCAGAATTTAATCACCTTCGCTTTGCGTCAGTTGCGAGGGGCGACGAGCTATATCCACGGTAAATTCAAGATTCAGGTTTTTTCGTGCCACGACCAGCCTGGCTGTTTCACCGGGTTTGAGAATGGCGATCAGATTCAGCAGAGAGGATGAATCGGTCACAGTCTTGCTGTTGACCTTGAGCAAAACATCGCCAGGTTTTACGCCTGAACGGTCGGCGGGGCCGCCTTTCAATACGCCTGTAATCAGCGCGCCATCGGCGTTTTTGAGCCCGAAGGACTCTACCAATTCCGGGGTCAGATCCTGCACCTCGATGCCGACCCAGCCACGTGTCACGCCGCCTTCGCGGATAATTTGCTCCATGACTTGCTTGGCCAGACTGACCGGAATGGCAAAGCCGATACCCTGCGAACCGCCAGTGCGCGAGTATATGGCGCTGTTGATGCCAACCAGATTGCCGGCACCGTCCACCAGCGCGCCGCCAGAGTTGCCAGGATTGATGGCTGCATCGGTCTGGATGAAGTTCTCGAAGGTGTTGATACCCAGGTGCGTGCGTCGCAACGCGCTGACAATGCCCAGCGTTACGGTCTGACCAACACCAAACGGGTTGCCGATCGCCAGTACCCAGTCACCAACGCTCAAATTATCAGACTGGCCGAATGTGATGGCAGGCAAATTGCTGGTCTCGATTTTGAGTACCGCCAGATCGGTTTCGGGATCGGCTCCTACAATTTTTGCGGGCAGGGTGCGGCCATCAGAAAGGGCGATATTGATTTCGTTTGCGGATTCGATGACGTGATGGTTGGTCAGGATGTAACCATTGGCGCTGACGATGACACCGGAACCCAAATTGGATACCTGCTGCGGCTTCTGGTCAAAACGGTCGCCGAAAAAATGGCGGAAAACCGGGTCTTCGGTAAAAGGGCTGCGAGATCTACGGGTTTCTTTACGCGTGAAGACGTTAACTACGGCAGGGATGGCGCGGTTGGCAGCAACTGCAAATGATTCGGTCGATCCGGCAGTTGTGCCAGCGGGGCTTTGCATAATAGTCAGTCGACCAGATGCGTCATCGCGCCCCCATTGCAACAAATTCGGTTTGAATAAGGCGAGCACGAATAGCACAGCCAGTGCCACCGTGACCGCTTGAGCAAACAATAGCCAGTATTTCCGCATTTTGATTTGTCGTTTGGATTGGTTTGAGGTGCAAGTACTCAAGGGCACCGTTAAGCTGGGCTTATTCTAAATCGGCTTGCAGCATAATTGTTTTTTTTGTGCAGGAAATTCATGGAGTTATTCGGCTTGGCGAGTATGGCATAAAGACTTTTTTGCACTCGGACAGGCCGGGTGGCTTTCGGAGCCTATGCGAATTTAGGTAAAATCTGCCTTTTTTGAATCAAACCAATGCGTGCAACGCGAACGAGGTTGAAGTGATGAGCCAACAGGAAGTGGATCGAGGAAGACGTAAGTTTTTGGTGGCCGCTACCGCCAGTGTCGGCGCAGCGGGTGGTGTGGCAGTGGCATGGCCGTTCTTGGCCAGCATGTTGCCCAGCGCCCGTGCCAAGGCTGCCGGTGCGCCTGTAGAAGTGGATATCAGCAAGATTGAGCCGGGTGCGATTCTGGCGGTGGAATGGCGCGGCAAGCCGGTGTGGGTGGTTAACCGTACCAAGGAAATGCTGGATCTGCTGGGCAAGCATGACGACCAGCTCGCCGACCCGATGTCTGATGCGCCGCAACAACCTGACTACTGCAAGAACAAAACCCGCTCCATCAAGGCCGAATATCTGGTGGCAGTAGGGATCTGTACCCACCTTGGCTGTTCGCCGACTTACCGCAACGATATTGGCGCGAGCGATATGGGCGCCGACTGGCCGGGCGGATTTTTTTGCCCCTGCCATGGTTCCAAATTCGACTTGGCCGCCCGCGTGTACAAGGGTGTGCCTGCCCCTGTCAATCTCGAGATTCCGCCACACAAATACGTCAGCGATAGCTTGCTGTTGGTAGGGGTAGATAGCAGCAACGATAGCGTAGGAGCCTGATAAATAATGAACGCATTGCAAAAACTTCTCGGTTGGGTGGATGAGCGATTTCCACTGACCGCGACCTATAAGGCGCATCTGTCGGAATATTACGTGCCCAAGAACCTTAACTTCTGGTACTTCTTCGGCTCGCTGGCGTTGCTGGTGCTGGTGATCCAGATTGTGACGGGCATTTTCCTGGTTATGCACTACAAGCCGGATGCCTCGCTTAATTCTGCCGGTGTGCCAGTGGCGTTCGCATCCGTCGAATACATCATGCGCGACGTGGACTGGGGCTGGCTGGTTCGCTATCTGCACTCGACTGGCGCTTCGGCGTTTTTCGTAGTGGTGTATCTGCACATGTTCCGTGGCCTGATTTATGGTTCCTTCCGCAAACCGCGCGAATTGATCTGGATTTTTGGCGTCCTCATTTATCTGGTTTTGATGGCCGAAGCCTTCATGGGCTACCTGCTGCCGTGGGGACAAATGTCGTACTGGGGGGCGCAAGTCATCGTGAACCTGTTTGCTGCCGTACCCTTTATTGGCGAAGACCTTGCACTGTGGATTCGTGGCGACTTTGTGGTGGGTGATGCCACGCTGAATCGTTTCTTCGCATTCCATGTCATTGCTCTGCCGCTGGTGCTGCTGGCGTTGGTCGCCGCGCATCTGGTGGCGCTGCATGAAGTGGGTTCCAATAACCCGGATGGCATCGAAATTAAAAAGAACAAGGATCCCGTTACCCATATACCGCGTGATGGCATCCCCTTCCATCCTTATTACACAGTGAAGGATATTCTTGGGGTGGTGGTGTTCCTGATGGTGTTCTCCGTCGTGGTGTTCTTTGCGCCGGAAATGGGCGGGTACTTCCTTGAAGCCAATAACTTCATTCCGGCTGATCCGCTGAAGACGCCAGAACACATCGTGCCGGTGTGGTATTTCACGCCGTATTACGCCATTCTGCGCGCGGTGCCACCGATGTTCGGCTCACAGTTCCCTGGTGTATTGCTGATGGGCGTGTCTGTGCTGATTTTCTTTGCGCTGCCCTGGCTGGACAAGAGCCCGGTCAAGTCGATCCGCTATCGTGGCCCCATATTCAAGTGGTTCCTGGCGGCATTCGTGGTGTCCTTCATCGGCTTGGGCTGGCTGGGTATTCTGCCCGCTACGCCGTTGTACACCTGGATTGCCCGCGTACTGTCCGTGGTGTATTTCGCGTTCTTCTTCCTGATGCCTTGGTATACCAAAATCGACAAAACAAAACCCGTACCGGAAAGGGTGACTGGCTAATGAAACTGATCAAACAACTGTTGGCCGTATTGGCCTTTGCTCCGGTAGTCGCGTTGGCTGGTGGCGGTGCGCAAATCCCCCTGGACGAGGCGCCTGTCAATCTGTCTGACCACGCCTCCTTGCAGCGCGGCGCCAAGCTATTCGTGAATTACTGCCTTAACTGCCATTCTGCCAGCTATATGCGCTATTCGCGCTTGCAGGACATTGGTCTGAGCGAGGAGCAGATCAAGAACAATCTGCTGTTTGCCAGCGAAAAACCGGGCGATACCATGACTGTGGCAATGAAATACAGTGATGCAAAAGCCTGGTTTGGCGTCACGCCTCCCGACTTGTCGGTGATTGCCCGCTCGCGCAGCACGGACTGGCTCTACACTTATCTGCGCAGTTTCTACCGCGATGAAAGCCGTCCAACGGGTTGGAACAATACCGTCTTCGACAAGGTTGGCATGCCCCATGTGATGACTTCGCTGCAAGGTGAACAAATCGCGCATTTCAAAAAGGAAGTTGATCACGAAGGCAAAGAGCACGATGTGTTCGAACGCTTCGAACTGGTCAAGCAGGGCAGCGTGTCACAGGCCGAGTACGATGGCATGGTAGGCGATTTGGTGAACTATCTTGCGTGGATGGCCGACCCTTCGAAACAGAAGCGGATGCAAACCGGCTTGCTGGTGCTGCTGTTCCTGGGGCTGTTTTTTGTGATCGCCTATTATTTGAAGAAAGAATTCTGGAAAGACATACACTGACGCTTTTGAGTGCAGTTAGCCTAAGCCGGGTAAAGCCTTACCCGGCTTTCGCTATTTTTTTGCGGAGCGTTGAATCGTCCAGTGCGTCCCCGGCAAACCTTGTGTCGGCTTGCTGAGCCAAGGCACAAGTGATTGAAAGCGCAAGTTTACCCGGACGTGTGCCGGGGAGATTTCTGCCAGTTTATTTGCGGACGCGAATAAATTGGCTTTTACCTGGTTGTACGAACATCGGATCGAACACATGATGAGACTCTATTCTGGAACTACCTGCCCCTACAGCCACCGTTGTCGCATTGTGCTGTTTGAAAAGGGTATGGACTTCGAGGTCATTGACGTCGATCTGGGCAACAAACCCGAAGACCTCGCCGTTATCAACCCCCACAACAGAGTACCGGTTTTGGCTGAACGCGAGCTGGTGCTCTACGAGGCCAACATCATCAATGAATATATTGATGAACGTTTTCCGCACCCCCAGCTAATGCTGCCTGACCCGGTCATGCGCGCCCGCGCCCGCCTGGTCTTGCACAACTTTGAGCATGACCTGTTTGCCCACGTCAACGTGCTGGAACACGGCGCGCAGAAAGCTGCCGACGCCTCGCGTTTGGCCATCCGCGACAGCCTTACCCAGCTGACGCCGATTCTTGAGAGACATAAATTTCTCATGAATGACGAATTCTCCATGCTGGATGTGGCGATAGCGCCGCTGCTGTGGCGATTGGAACATTACGACATCCTGTTGCCAAAACAGGCTGCCGCCGTGCTCAAGTATCGTGAAAGACTGTTCTCGCGCCCGGCGTTTTACGACGCGATGACCCCCACCGAAAAAGCCATGCGGAAATAATCCGATGCTGTCCACTCGTCCATACCTGATCCGCGCCATATACGAATGGTGCATGGATGCCGGTTTTACTCCCCATATTCTGGTGCAGGTGGATGAGCATACCCGCGTACCTGCGGGCTATGTCAAAGATGGGCAAATTGTATTGAATGTTGGTGGCAATGCCGTGCGCGATCTGGCAATCGACAATGATTGGGTCATGTTTTCGGCGCGCTTTTCCGGGGTGTCGCAAGAGATCGCGGTACCAATTAATCGTGTGGCGGCAGTTTTTGCGCGTGAAAACGGGCAGGGTATGCACTTTGATGTGCTGGAGGCGGGCGAGTCGATGTTTGACGATGTTTCGGGCAAGCCGATCGACGAGGTCAGCGCCGAACAGCCGCATGACGAACCACCCAAGGGCAGACCACAGCTCAAAGTGGTCAAATAAGCGCCTGCAAACGGGCTGTACCGGGTGATTCTGCTGGCGGTTTGCAGTAGAATGCGGCCTCTAATTTGCCGCTTTAGCTCAGGGGTAGAGCAACCGCCTTGTAAGCGGTAGGTCGTCAGTTCGAATCCGACAAGCGGCACCAGATAATTTGAAAAAGGCCTGACACGTTCAGGCCTTTTTCTTGTGGTTTCTTGGCATTGCGATCGCCGTATCGCTTCCGGAACGGTCGAATTTCCTAGAGAATCCAGACTTTGATAATGAAGCACTAAAGACGGATCAACATGAATCTGCATGAGTTTCAGGCCAAGGCAAGGCTACGGGAGCGCGGGATTTTGACGCCGCGCGGCGAGGCTGTGGGCAGCGGCGAGGTCGCGCGCGCAACTGCGGAAAAGCTGGGCGGCAATGCCTGGGTGGTCAAGGCGCAAATCCACGCGGGCGGGCGCGGCAAGGCGGGCGGGGTCAAAATCGCACGCAGTCTGGATGACGTGCAGGCCATCGCCGCATCATTCATTGGCAAGCCGCTGATCACCTATCAAAACGCGCCGGATGGCCAGCCGGTGAATCAAGTACTGGTAGAGGAGACACTCGATATCGCGCGCGAGTTGTATTTGTCTTTGCTGGTCGATCGCGAGGCGGAAAAAATTGCTGTGGTGGCCTCGGCCGCAGGCGGCATGGAGATTGAGGAAGTGGCGCGGCTCAATCCGGAAAAAATCCTCAAGGCGCACTGTGATCCGGTTACTGGCCTGATGCCGTACCAATGCCGCGATCTGGCCTTTGGTCTGGACTTGAAAGCCGAGGCCTTCCAGGATTTTTGCAAGTTGTTGCCGCAGCTGTATCAATTGTTCGTGGATGGCGATCTGTCCTTGCTTGAGATTAACCCGTTGGTGGTGACTGCAAGCAATCGCGTGCTGCCGCTCGACTGCAAGATGAGCGTGGATGACAACGCGCTGTATCGACAAAAGACCTTGGCCGAATTGAACGACTTGAGTCAAATCGACGCCAAGGAAGCGGCGGCGCATGAAGCCGGGATCAACTACATCGCGTTGTCCGGCAATATCGGCTGCATGGTCAACGGTGCAGGTCTGGCGATGGCAACCATGGATGTCATCAAACTGCATGGCGGCGAGCCCGCCAATTTTCTCGATGTGGGCGGTGGCGCGACGGCGGAAACCGTGGCCAGGGCTTTCAAGATCATTCTCGCCGATGCCAATGTGAAAGCGGTGCTGGTGAATATTTTCGGCGGCATCATGCGTTGCGACATTATTGCTGAGGGCATCATCACGGCGGTGAAGGAAGTGGGCGTGAAAATTCCCGTCATTGTGCGTCTGGAAGGCACCAATGTGGATTTGGGCAAGCAGAAACTGAAAGACAGCGGACTCGCCATCATCACGGCAGATGGTCTGACCGATGCCGCAATCTGTGCTGTGGAGTCGGCCAAATGAGTATCCTCATTCACCAGAACACCAAAGTCATTTGCCAGGGCTTTACCGGCAAACAGGGTACATTTCACTCCGAACAGGCGATTGCCTACGGCACGAAGATGGTGGGCGGCGTAACGCCGGGCAAGGGCGGTCAGACGCATCTGGATTTGCCCGTGTTCAACACCGTGCGCGATGCCGTGAACCAGACCGGCGCCAGCGCCTCGGTAATCTATGTGCCCGCGGCCTTTGCCGCAGACTCGATTCTGGAGGCGGCGGATGCGGGCATCGAGGTCATCGTCTGCATCACCGAAGGCGTGCCGGTGCTGGACATGATGAAGGTCAAAGCCGCGTTGAAAGCCAACGGCGCGAAACTCATCGGCCCCAACTGCCCTGGCCTGATTACTTCGGGCGAGTGCAAGATCGGCATCATGCCCGGCTTCATCCACCAAAAGGGCAAGGTCGGCATCGTCTCGCGTTCTGGCACGCTGACTTATGAAGCCGTATGGCAAACCACCCAGGCCGGGCTGGGACAAACCACCTGTGTCGGCATCGGCGGCGACCCCATCAAGGGGCTGGATTTCGTCGATTGCCTGGAAATGTTCCAGAACGATCCGCAAACCGAAGCCATCATCATGGTGGGCGAAATCGGTGGCACCCGCGAAGAGGAAGCGGCTGAATATATCCAGTCGAATGTCACCAAGCCCGTTGCCGGTTACATTGCCGGGCTGACGGCGCCCAAGGGCAAGCGTATGGGTCATGCCGGCGCCATCATTGCCGGCGGCAAGGGCACGGCGGATGCCAAGATCGCCGCGCTGGAAAAGACGGGCGTGGTGGTGGCGCGCAGCCCGGCGGGTATCGGCGATGCGATGGTCGAGGCAATCAAGCGCCACATGAAATGATCATTGCGCTTGCTCAACTGAATTTGACAGTCGGCGATCTCAAGGGCAATTCCGACAAGATTGCAGCTGCGGCGCGCGATGCGAAGGCGGCGGGCGCAAGCCTGCTGCTCACACCGGAATTGTCTATCTGCGGCTATGCGCCCGAAGATCTGGTGCTGCGCGAGGATTTCTGTGTAGCCTGCGAAAGCGCAGTAAAGGTTCTGGCAGCTTCGTTTCCGGACATCACACTTATAGTCGGCTTTCCGCACCGGGTGGGCAAGGACTGCTTCAACGCGGCCGGCGTGCTGCAAGGCGGCAAAATCGCAGCGATTTATCACAAGCAGAAATTGCCCAATCATTCGGTTTTTGATGAGGCGCGCACGTTCAAGCCAGGTCACTTGCCCTGTGTGTTTGCGCTTGATGACGTGCAATTTGGCCTTAATATCTGCGGCGATGTCTGGGAGCCGGGGCCTGCCGAACAGGCCGCTGCCGCTGGCGCACAAATCCTGCTGGTGCCCAATGCTTCGCCATTTCACCTGCGCAAGCGTGAAGTGCGACAAGAGGTCATTGCGCATCGTATAGAAGAGGCGGGCATCCCGGTGGTGTACTGCAACCTGCTGGGCGGACAGGATGAGCTGGTGTTCGATGGCGCATCGTTTGCCATGGATCAGCATGGCCATCGCACGCACCAGTTTCCAGCCTGGCAATCGGGGCTGTATTTCATCGAGATTGAAGCTGCCAAGCTCCTGCCTGGTGAATCCGTTGCCGCAGAGACGGATGAGGCGGATGCCTATCAGGCTCTTGTCACTGGCGTGCGGGACTATGCTGGGAAAAACCGCTTTGGCAGCGTCATTCTTGGCTTGTCAGGCGGCATAGACTCGGCGCTGACAATGGCGATTGCCGTAGATGCTTTGGGCGCGGACAAGGTTCACGCCGTCATGATGCCATCACAATTCACCGCTGATATCAGCTTGCACGATGCGCGCGAGATGGCGCGCACCCTGGGGGTTGCGTACCGTGAAATCGCCATTGAGCCGGTATTTTCTGCGTTTGCAGAACAGTTGGCAGACGCTTTCGACGGGCGCAAGGCAGATGCTACCGAAGAGAATATCCAGGCACGGGTGCGCGGCACCTTGCTCATGGCGCTGTCCAATAAATTTGGCCATTTGGTATTGACTACCGGTAACAAGAGCGAAATGGCCGCAGGTTATGCGACTTTGTACGGCGACATGGCAGGCGGTTTTGCCGTGCTGAAAGATGTGCCCAAGACCTTGGTCTATCGGCTGTCAAATTACCGTAACTCGATTTCGCGCGTGATCCCGCAACGCATCATCGAGCGCCCGCCCAGCGCCGAATTGCGCGCCAACCAGACTGATCAGGATTCCTTGCCGCCATACGATGTGCTGGATGCGCTGATCGAAGCCTATGTTGAGCGTGATTTATCCGCCGCAGAGATTGTGGCGCAGGGATACGACGCCGTGTTGGTGAAGCGCATTATCCGTATGATTGACCTGGCCGAATACAAGCGCCGTCAGGCGCCGCCCGGGCCGCGCATCACCCCGCGCAGCTTTGGCAAAGACCGGCGCTATCCGATAACATCGTGCTATCGACCCGAGGAGAACCTTAAATGAAAAAAATCGAAGCCATCATCAAACCGTTCAAGCTGGACGAAGTGCGTGAGGCGCTGTCCGGCATTGGTGTTGCTGGCCTCACGGTGACCGAGGTAAAAGGTTTTGGCCGTCAGAAAGGACACACCGAGTTGTATCGCGGCGCCGAGTATGTGGTTGATTTTCTGCCCAAGATCAAGCTGGAAATCGTGGTGGCCGACAATCTGGCAGAAGCCGCTGTCGACGCCATCATCAATGCTGCCCGTACCGGAAAAATCGGCGATGGCAAGATTTTCATTACCAATGTGGAACAGGTCGTGCGCATCCGCACTGGAGAATCCGGCGAAGCCGCGATTTGATTTTATTTATCCGCGAAGGACGCGAGAAGACACGAAGAACAGTACAGCTTTTTTTATAAGGGGTTTACTTCGCGTCCTTCGCGGATAGAGGTTTTTTTCAGCTTATCCAATCACCAGAATTTCCACCAGGCTTTGCCGTCGAGGCTGACGCCTTGTGTGTATTTGCTTTTGGGGTAGTTGAGTTTCAGCACGCGCAGGGCGTCATCGCGCAGGTCGTTGATGCCGAGTTTGTCATAAGCCACCACCATGACGGCCAGCGCCTCTTCGACTGCGGGAGCTTCCGGGTAGTTGCCAACCACACTCTTCGCACGGTTGGCCGCTGCCACATAGGCTTCACGTTTCAAATAATACTTGGCTACATACACCTCATTGGTGGCGATGGCGTTGACCAGGTATTTCATGCGCGCTTGCGCGTCCGCTGCGTATTTGCTTTCCGGAAAACGCGTGATCAATTCCTTGAATGCCATGAACGAGTCGCGTGCCGCCTTGGGGTCGCGCTCGGCCATGTCCTGACTGGACAGTTGTGACAGCAGACTGTTGTCCTCGACAAAATTGGCCAGTCCCTTCAGATAGTAGGCGTAATCGACGTTAGGGTGATTCGGGTGCAGCTTGATGAAACGATCGCAGGCAGCAATGGCTGAAATAGGTTCTTTGTTCTTGTAATACGCATAGGCGATCTCGAGCTGGGCTTGCTGCGCGAAGCGGCCATACGGGTAACGCGCTTCCAGTGTCTCGTATAATTTGATGGCTTTTTCGTAATCGCCGTCGTTGAGGTTGTCCTTGGCGGCAGAGTACAGCTTTTGTGCCGACCAGCCAGCGGTTTCGTCCTTGCCCTCTGGCAGCAGGCCGCAACCGGTCAGGCTCACGGACAATACGACAATGGCGGCACCCAATAAGCGTGAAACAGGCTTGCCGCAGGCAGAATTCAGGAGGTTCAAGGCCATGAGTGACGAAGAATTAGAGGACGGAGACGATTATAAGGGAAATTCGGCTCCCGAAGCCTGGTACGGGGAAGTCCCCGAGGCCATGGCAGGTTTCCGTCTGGATCAGGCGCTGGCCAGCCTGTTGTCGGATTACTCGCGCAATCGCCTGCAAAACTGGATACGCACCGGCAATGTGCTGGTCAATGGCCAGGCTCCCGGCGTGCGGGACAAGGTTTGGGGCGGCGAATCACTCACCGTGTTCCCCGAGGCTGACCCGCTAACCTTGCCCGACGAACCGGAAGATTTGCCGCTGGATATCGTGTTTGAAGACCCAGCCATCATTGTTGTCAACAAGCCTGCCGGGCTGGTGGTGCATCCGGGCAACGGCAATCATCGCGGCACACTGCTGAATGCCCTGTTGCACCACACGCCCGGTGCGGCCGATTTGCCGCGTGCCGGCATCGTGCATCGGCTGGACAAGGACACTTCCGGCTTGATGGTGGCGGCCAAAACGCTGAAGGCACATACCGACCTGGTGCGGCAGATGCAAAGCCGCAGTGTCAAACGCGAGTACCTGGCTTTGGTGCAGGGCGAAATCGACGGCGCTGGCACGGTCGATGCCCCGTTGGCGCGCGACCCCATCCATCGTACACGGCGTGCCGTACATCCCATGGGCAAGCCTGCGGTTACGCACTATGAAGTGTTGGAACGCTTTCCAAGTGCGACGCTGGTTCGCTGTCGGCTGGAAACCGGGCGTACCCACCAGATTCGTGTGCACATGAAACATATCGGGCACCCATTGGTTGGCGACAAGACCTACTCCAATGTGCGGCGTGGCCGCGGCATGGCGTTCCCGCGTCAGGCTTTGCATGCCGTCCGTCTGGCGCTGGATCACCCATATACGGGCGAACGCATGGAATGGGAAACTCCGCTCGCAGCCGATCTGCAAGCCTTGCTGGAGGTCATGCGCTATGGTGGAAGCTGGGGCATGGATGCAGGGGTGTCATGATCATTCCTGACTGGCCGGCGCCAGAAAATGTGCAATCGTTGGTCACAACGCGCAACGTAGATATGGCTGCCGCGCCCAGTGTTTTTGGCGGCATGAGCCAGCCTCCCTACGATCGCTTTAATCTGGGGGATCATGTGGGTGATGATCAGGCAGCGGTTGCGGCTAATCGCGCGTGCTTGCGCAAGCATTGTCCGGCTGAACCTGTCTGGTTAAAACAGGTGCATGGCACTGCGGTCGTCACTGCGGGTGTAGCTTTAGGCGCAGCGGATGCGGCAACAGGGACGCCAGAAGCCGATGCCAGCGTGGCATTTACCCCCAACAGGGTTTGCGTGGTGTTGACGGCAGACTGCTTGCCAGTGCTGTTCTGCAATCGTGACGGCAGCGTGGTTGCCGCCGCACATGCGGGCTGGCGGGGGTTGGCGGCGGGCGTGCTGGAATCGACGGTCACAGCCATGCAAACGCCGCCGCAAGAGATTCTGGCCTGGCTGGGGCCTGCCATCGGATCGGCTGCATTTGAGGTGGGCGACGAAGTGCGTGCCGCCTTTGTAAATGATCTGGCCGATACCGAGGTTGCATTTCGGGCGACCGCGCCCGGCAAATGGCTGGCGGATATCTACATGCTGGCACGCATGAGGCTGGCGCGGGCAGGGGTGAAGGCGGTGTATGGCGGCGGGTTTTGCACTTACACCGACGCAGCCAGATTTTATTCCTACCGCCGAGACAAGCAGACCGGACGCATGGCTTCGCTCATCTGGCTGAAATAGCCCCCGCCAAAAATGGCTCCCCCAAATATAGGCTCCCCGGGACAGATGGTATTTCTTCATACCGTATAATGCGCATCCTTCCCATAATCCGAGAAAGCATTAATGTCCACCCTGACCTGGATTCTTTCTGCCACAGTTCTTGGGGGCGTGCTCAGCGTAATGCTGGCGGGTGTGTTTGCCTATGCCGCGCGTCCATCCTGGGTGTCTCGTCTGGTCAGCTTTGCCGTGGGCACGCTGCTGGGTGCAGTGTTTCTGGAAGTGCTGCCCCACGCGTTGGAGCATGGCGGCGCAGAGCCGGTGGCGGCGACAGTACTGGCCGGGGTGCTGGGTTTTTTTGTGCTGGAAAAACTGGTGATCTGGCGGCATTGCCACCATGAAACCTGCGAAGTGCACGGCATAGATGCCATGCCGCCTGAGCATTCACACGGTCACGCACATGACCGCCCGCATAACCATGCGGATGGCGGCAACCGGCGCGCCGGCATCATGATTCTGGTGGGTGACACTTTCCACAATTTTGTCGATGGTGTGCTGATCGCGGGCGCGTTTCTGGCAGACACGCAACTGGGCATCGTCACCGCGCTGGCCATCATTGCGCATGAATTGCCGCAGGAAGTGGGCGATTTTCTGGTGCTGCTGCATTCCGGTTTCAGCAAATCGCGCGCGCTGCTGTTCAATCTTTTAAGTAGCGCGGCCATGGTGGCGGGAGGCTTGCTGGGTTATGTGGCATTGCAGGACATGACCGAGCTGATGCCTTATCTGCTGGGCATGGCCGCAGCCAGCATGATTTATGTGGCCGTAGCCGACCTGATTCCCGGTCTGCACAGGCGGCCGGAATTGTCGGCCACGCTGGAGCAGGTGTTACTCATCGGTGCTGGTGTCAGTCTTATTGCCCTTATCAGCGGCTTCGGCCATGCGGCGGTTCATTGAGCGACGCGGCGTGTCCAGCAGATAGACCACCAGCGCAATGGCCGCGCCGCCAAACAGCAGAATCATCAAGCCCTTGAAAATCGATTCTGACGTGATGACCATCATCATCAAAATGTAGAGCAGGGCTAATAGAACGACGTACATGAGCACTATCTCAAAAATCGGCAATCCAAAAATCGGCGCCCCAAAAATCGGGGTGGTGTCCCTCGGCTGTCCGAAGAATTCCTATGACACCGAACGCATTCTGACCCAGTTGCGCGCCGAGGGCTACCTGATCTCGCCGTCCTATCAGGATGCCGATGTGGTGGTGGTCAACACCTGCGGCTTTATTGATTCTGCCGTGGAAGAATCGCTCGACGCCGTCGGCGAGGCGCTGGCGGAAAACGGCAAGGTTATTGTCACCGGCTGCCTGGGCGCCAAGGGTGATGTGGTCAAACAAGCGCATCCGTCTGTGCTGGCTGTCACCGGCCCCCATGCGGCAGATGAAGTCATGGCCGCTGTCCACGCCCATCTGCCCAAACCGCACGACCCATACAGCGATTTGATTCCGCCGCAGGGCGTGCGGCTCACGCCCAAACACTTTGCTTATCTGAAAATTTCCGAAGGTTGCAACCACCGCTGCACCTTTTGCATTATTCCTACCATGCGCGGCGATCTGGTCAGCCGTCCGGTAGGTGATGTGATGAACGAAGCCGAGGCGCTGGTTAAAGCCGGCGTCAAAGAATTGCTGGTCATTTCGCAAGACACCAGTGCGTATGGCGTGGATGTGAAATACCGCACCGGCTTCTGGAATGGCCGTCCGCTGAAAACGCGCATGACCGAACTGGTGTCGGCCTTGAGTGAGCTGGATGTATGGGTGCGGCTGCATTATGTTTATCCGTATCCGCATGTGGACGAGGTGATCCCGCTCATGCAGCAGGGCAAGGTGCTGCCCTACCTGGATATCCCTTTCCAGCACGCCAGTCCGCGCATTCTCAAGCTAATGAAACGCCCGGCAGCGGCCGAGAAAACCCTCGACCGCATTAAGGCCTGGCGCGAAGCCTGTCCGGATTTGACCCTGCGTTCCACCTTTATTGCCGGCTTTCCTGGCGAAACCGAAGCCGAGTTTGAAGAACTGCTGGATTTTCTCGATGAAGCCCAGCTCGACCGCGTCGGCTGCTTTGCCTATTCGCCGGTGGAAGGCGCCACCGCCAACGACCTGCCCGATGCCGTGCCGGAAGAAGTCAAACAGGAACGCGTTGCCCGTTTCATGGAAAAACAGGCCGAAATTTCCGCCCGCAGGCTGGAAGCCAAGATTGGCCGCGAAATGACCGTGCTGGTGGACGAAATCGACGAGGAGGGCGACGCCATCGCCCGAAGCCCCGGTGATGCGCCGGAAATCGACGGCCTGGTGTTTGTCCAGGGCGTGCAAGGCTTGCAAGCCGGCGACTTTGTGCAAGTGCGTATCACCGATTCCGGTGAGCATGACCTGTGGGCAGAGCTGGTTCAAGTCTGATAAAGCTGTTTATTTGGTGCGGGCTTGGTTTGGTATGCACAAAGCCTGTGCATACTGCGTCTTGAATGCCCACACAAAAGATTCCCCCTGTCGTCATTTTCCCTTAACAATCAAAGGGTAGTCTGAGCTGTAATAACCCGAAATCACAGGCACGACATTTGCTTAAGAATTTGAGTAGAACATTCGGCAAAATATTCGGGTAGTACAGCTGGATTCGTTCCTTTTTTGAAGAGGGTGAATGATGAACTCCATGACTTTGACCCTGCTGGGTGGATTGATGGCCGCATCAATCGCACATGCCGCTCCGGCGCTGGACGAAAGCGCCTGCCGCGACGGCTACTCCACCATGCTGCTGACCCAGAATGAGTGCAAAATCTGGCTATCCACGCGTTCGGCTTTGGAAAAACGCGGCAATGCCAACGCAGTAAAGCAACTGGACGAACAAATGCGTGACTTGTTGGCCGAGCGTGCCGAAACCTGCCCCTGTGCGTGGGATCAGGCGCTTAAACAAAAAAAGTTGCAGAAAAGCGCGGGGTTTTGAGGTTGATGGCGTGCTAGGAGAGTTGGGTTGGGACTGATTCCAGCAGGAGATCAAGTTCAAACCGTTTTACGCGAACGGCCCTTGTTCGGTCGAAGTTGTTATTCCCAGCCTTCAAACTCAGAACCGGTTGCCGAATTCATCTACATTCGTCACGCTGGGGGAGGTCGTGCTGGGCGCATCCAGGGTGAATGTTTGCCGCCGGGTTTTCTGCGGTCTGCGCCAGAATTTCCAGCGGTCGGCGGGTTTCCAGGCCAGGGTTTTGCCAGCGATGGGGTCAAATAGTTCAAAGCGCTGCCTGCTGCGGTACAGCGGGTGCAGCCAGTGTTGTTCCAGTGTGTGGATGGCGTCAAGCCAGGCTGTGTAGTCGCCGCGTAACAGCTCGGTGTGGGGCTGGTCGAGCAGGATGATGTCAGCAGCCTGATTGGCAGTCCATGCCGTTTGCATTGGTGTTACGACCGCGCCTGCAAATTGCGCCAGGATTTGCGCAAGCGGCTGGCTGGTCATGATGGCGGCTTGGGTTGCAGCATTGGGCATGACCGGCAGTGTGCCGCCGCCCCATAACCACAGTGAATTGGCGGTGGGGAGTCCTGCGGCTTCGCGCGCCTGGTTGACGGGGTGGACAAACAGTAGCATCTGGATTTCGTTCAACAGTTTTCGCCAGTGCATGGCGTCCGCGCCTTGGGGTAGCAGGGGGTCGATATGTTTGCCGATGGCGTCGGGTAGCGCGGTGGTGGAAATGCGGGTATGGCTGTGTGCCTGCACGATCCATGCGCCGCTGCGGGTGATGATGGGCGAAAGCGCGTCGCCAAAATGCGCGACCAGTGCGGTGCAGAGTTGCGCGGCTTCGTCATGGCTCAAGTCTGGAATTTCGCTCAGGATGAGCTGGTCGCGGGCGATGCGCACATGCACGGGGTCGGCGCGCAGCCAGTTGTGCGGTCCGGGGTCGATGCCGTCCACAGCCAGGAAAATCGGGGCGATGGGAAGATCCTGTTGGCGGAGGATGCCAAGTTTCTGACACAGCCAGTTGGTAGGTTGGGCGGGCAGGGCGCTAATCATGCGCCCGCGCGCCAGCAGGCTGTCCAGAGTGAGCAGGCGCGCCTCGCCCATGTTGTCGAGCAGCGGGTTGGTCTGGAACAGGGCAGGGATGACGAGTTGCATGGGGACTTTCTTGCCGTAAACGGAAGCATGATTTTGCCCCCGATTTTGCTATGCTACGCGCTCTTGTTGATTTGTTGCCTGGAGACATGATGCGTGGTTTGATGCTGGCGGGGCTGTGTGCGGGGGTGTTGATGAGTGCTTCCGCGTTTGCCAGACATGCTCAATGCCCGGCGCTGTTGACCGATGGCGAGTGCGACCATCTTGTCAGCCTGATGTCGATGCGCGACAAATATCCGGAAGAATACAGCCGTCAGATCGTGAGCTTTGCCAAGTTGATGGCTGAACGTCATCAGACCTGTCAATGCGATGACTGGATGATCAAGTGAGCCGATACAGTAAACAGCGGCTTTAACGCCCAGCAAAAATAAATTACCGAGCCCTATCCCAGTGCGCCCCTACGAACTTCTGGTTGGCCTGCGCTACACCCACGCCAAGCGCAGCAACCATTTCATCTCATTTATTTCTGTTGTGTCCATGGCCGGCATTACGCTGGGCGTGGCGGCGTTGATTATCGTGCTGTCGGTGATGAACGGGTTTCAGGAAGAATTGCGCACGCGCATTCTTGGCGTGGCTTCGCATGTGGAAATTTCCAGCAGCACAGGAGCACTGGAAGACTGGCAGGCAGCAGCGAATGAAGCAAAGAGTCATCCGGAGGTACGCGCCAGCGCGCCTTTCGTGATGAACCAGGCCATGCTGGCGGTGGGGGAAAACGTGCGCGGCGCGGTGGTGCGCGGCATTTTGCCAGTATATGAAACGCGGGTGACAGACCTGGCGGCGAACATGAAGGTGGGCAGCCTGGATCGTCTCAAGCCCGGCGAGTGGGACATCATCCTCGGCTACGAACTGGCGCAGGCGCTGGGTGTGGGCGTAGGCGACAAGGTCACGGTGATCACCCCGCAAGGCAATATCACCCCTGCCGGCATGTTGCCGCGCATGAAGCAGTTTACGGTGCAGGGCATATTCCAGGCCGGCATGTTCGAATATGACGCCGGCCTCGCGCTGATCCATTTGCAGGACGCACAAAAATTATCCCGCCTGGGCGATGCAGTGTCGGGGGTGCGGCTCAAGATTGAGGATATTTTCCGTGCGCCGCTGGTCAGCCGTGATCTGGCGCAAACCATGCCCGCACACTACGTCAGTGACTGGACCCTGAGCCATGCCAATTTCTTTCGCGCCGTGGCAATTGAAAAACGCATGATGTTTTTGATCCTGATGCTGATCGTGGCGGTGGCCGCGTTCAATATCGTTTCCACGCTGGTGATGGCCGTGACTGATAAACAGGCGGACATTGCCATTTTGCGCACGCTGGGCGCGCGGCCTGCCAGCATCATGCAGATTTTCATCATCCAGGGTGCGTTCATCGGTGTGTTTGGCACCTTGACTGGCGTGACCCTGGGTGTGCTGGGCGCGCTCAACCTGGAAACCATCGTGCCCATGATCGAGCGCGCGTTGGGCTTGGATCTGTTTCCGGCCGAGGTGTACACAATCAGCGAGCTGCCGTCCAAACTGGACTGGAACGACGTCAGCATCATCGCCAGCGTATCCTTTGTATTAACCCTGCTGGCGACCCTATATCCCAGTTGGCGCGCATCGCGGCTCAATCCGGCGGAGTCACTGCGTTATGAGTAATCGCGCACATCAGGACAGTGTGATGAATGATCCGCATCAAAGCAAAGTGATGAACCATCCGGTTCTGCAATGCCAGGGGCTGAAAAAGAGCTACTTTCAGGGCAAGCAGGTAGTGCCGGTGCTGGCGGGAATTGATCTGCAAGTTCGCAAAGGCGAGTCAGTGGCCATTGTGGGGTCGTCCGGTTCCGGCAAGTCCACGCTGCTACACCTGTTGGGCGGGCTGGATACGCCGAGCGGCGGGACGGTTCATTTGCTTGGACGTGATGCCTTCAAGTTGCCCGAAACCGAACGCTGCGCGCTGCGCAATGAGGCACTTGGCTTCGTCTATCAGTTTCATCATTTACTGCCCGAATTTACCGCCGCCGAAAATGTTGCCATGCCGCTGCTGATCCGGCGGCAACACAAGCAGCAGGCGCTGGCAACTGCAGCCAGCGTGCTGAAACAAGTGGGACTGGAACATCGGCTGCATCATTTGCCTTCCGAGTTGTCGGGCGGCGAGCGCCAGCGCACGGCGATTGCCCGCGCCCTGGTGACGCGGCCTGCCTGCGTGCTGGCCGACGAGCCAACTGGAAATCTGGATCGCCACACCGCAGACACCGTGTTTGGACTGATGCTGGAATTACAGCAAGAGATTGGCACCAGTCTGGTGATTGTCACGCATGATTCCGCCCTGGCCGCACGCATGGATCGTCAGTTGCGTCTGGTGGATGGAACCCTGTTGTAACTTCTCCAGTGTAATTTTTTACGGCAATAAAAAACTTGGATGAATCAGGTATCTGCGCGGTGCTAACCTTGGACACTCCTGACCGACAACACAGAGGAAGCCATGACTGAGAAACACTATTCCCCCATTGCCGCAGCCAAGCTGCAAAAGGGTATTGCGCTGCACCGCACCGAAAAGGTGTATTCGGAAACGGTTGGCATGGATGATCCGGCAAGCATGGTCATGACCGACCTCAAAAAAACTTCTGCTGTAACCATCCGTCCGGAAATCAGTATTGAAATTGCCAGCCAGCGCATGAAACAGCGCGGCGTGCGCATGTTGCTGGTGACGGACGACAACGAGGACATCATCGGCATCATCACTTCAACCGATACCCAGGGGGAGAAGCCGATGAAAATTATCCAGCAGCGCGGCGGGGTGTATCGCGATATCATGGTGCGCGACATCATGACTGACTACGATCAGATGGAAGTTTTGTGCATGGATGATGTGGAAAAGGCCGTGGTGGGGCAGATCGTGGAGACGCTCAACCAGTCGGGCCGTCAGCACGCGCTGGTGGTAGACCGGAACCCCCGCACACAGATGCAATTGCTGCGTGGCATTTTCTCGGCGGCGCAGATAGCACGCCAGCTGGATATGGATTTCTCGACGCCGCGCATGGCGCAAACATTTGCCGATATTGAGCGCCTGATTACCAAAAGCTGATATATGCCAGAAAAACCTCCTGCTGCATGAGGTTTTACTTTCTCGCATTTGCATCGGGCATTTGGCTGTTGCAACGGCAGCCACAATTGCCGGATGTGTCGTGGTTGTGGGCGTTGCCGTTGCTGGTGACGCCTTTTTTGTTTTCTCCCGCTGAAATTGCCTGGCGGCGACATGTGCGCCAGATTCTGATCGCGCTGATCTGCCTGGCGCTGGGCTTTGCCTGGGCGGGATGGCGCGGGCATCAGCGCATGGCCGATGCGCTGCCCGCTGCCTGGTGGGGTGTGGATATCCAGCTGGAAGGCGTGGTGGCGGGACTGCCGGATCGCGATACGCGGGGCGAGCGTTTTGATTTTCGTGTGGAAAGGGTACTGACACCTAGCGCAAGCATACCGGAGAGAATCCGTTTGTCCTGGCCCGCAGGGGAGTGGAATGGAACGGTTGTGCCGCAACGCCTGGTTGCAGGCGAACGCTGGCGCTTCATGGTGCGTTTGAAGCCGCCGCACGGCACGGCCAATCCAAATGGGTTTGACTATGAAGCCTGGTTGCTGGCGCATCACATTCGCGCCACCGGCAACGTGCGTGGCGAAGCCAGTAAGCTTGGCGAAAGCACAGAGTTTGTCGACCGTTTGCAGTCCCTGCGTGACCATATACGCGCATCCATTCGTGGCACGCTGGGCGCGCACCCGCAGACAGGTGTCATCGTCGCGCTGGCGGTCGGCGATCAGAACGCGATACCACATCAAGATTGGCGGGTTTATAACCGTACCGGCACATCGCATTTGATGAGCATTTCCGGGTTGCATATCACCCTGTTTGCCGCGCTGACCGGGATAATGGTGTATGCCATATGGAGACGTGTTCCGGCTCTGGTATTACGCCTGCCAGCAAGGCAGGCGGCTCTTTTGCTGGGTTGGCTGGCAGCAGTGGCTTATACCGCATTGGCTGGATTTCAGATACCCGCGCAACGCACGCTGTTCATGCTCACCGTGCTGGTGGCGGGCATGTGGTTGCAACGCGACCCGCGTCCATTCTCGTTGTTGAGCCTGGCGCTGTTGGTAGTGCTGCTGATCGACCCGTGGGCTGTGCTTGCGACCGGCTTCTGGCTATCGTTTGGCGCGGTGGCGGCCATGATGCTGTCCGTCTCGGGTTTTGCCGGGCGATCCGGAAAAATTACTGCCTGGGTGCGCGCCCAGGCTGCGGTCACGCTGGCATTGGCGCCAGCTCTGTTGTTGCTGTTTCACCAGATTTCTCTGATTTCGCCGCTGGCGAATGCGCTGGCGATCCCGGTTGTCAGTTGGGGTGTAGTGCCACTGACGCTGTTGGGCATGGCGTTTGCGCCCACGCTGCATGTTGCCGCCTGGCTGATGCATTGGGTGGCGCTGGGTCTGGAAAGTTTGTCGACATTTTTCTGGGCAAGCTGGGCTTTGCCCGCGCCGGAACCAATGGCGCTGATGCTTGCCCTGGCTGGATTGGTCTGGCTGTTGATGCCGGGTATGTCCGCACGATGGCTCGGCGGCTTGATGTTTTTACCATTGTTGTTTCCGCATGTTGGGCGCCCGGCGCCTGGCGGCTTCGAGGCAGAAGTGCTGGACGTGGGGCAGGGTATTGCGGTGCTGATTCGCACTACCAACCATGCCTTGCTCTACGACACTGGCCCCGCGTTTGGCGATAACGATGCAGGACAGCAGATCGTGTTGCCGCGCCTTCGGGCACTGGGCATCACAAAACTGGATGGGCTGATGCTGACGCATGACAGCAGCGACCACACTGGCGGCGCGGCCTCGGTGATGCGTGATGTGGATGTTGGCTGGCTGTTGTCATCCCTGCCTGCAACACAGCCTTTGTTGAACCATACCAATCTACGTTGCGTGCGCGGCCAGCATTGGCAGTGGGACGGCGTGCGTTTCGAAATTCTCAATCCGCCTGCTGTTGCTTACACCCAGGCCACACGCAAGGTCAATGACAAAAGTTGCGTGCTGAAAATATCGCAGGGCAGAAACAGCCTGCTGTTGACGGCAGACGCGGAGAGAATCGGCGAACTGGAAATGACCGAGAGCGTGGCCCAGCGTTTGCCCGCCACGGTCCTGATGGCAGGACATCATGGCAGTCGCACGTCTTCCATTCAGGAGTTTGTCGATCGGGTACGCCCGCAACATGTGGTCTACTCAATTGGCTGGCGCAACCGTTACGGTCATCCGCATGATGATGTATTGGCAAGATTTCGCGCGATAGGCGCAATAACACACAGAACCGACTACCATGGGTGGATTAAAATGAGCTTCACCGATGCCGGTGTCGAATTTGAACACTGGCGCAAACGGCATGTGCGTTATTGGCAGGCCGGGGCAAAGTCGATTATGGAATAATGACTCATGCCTGAATCCAGCAAAAAATCCGCTTGTCACACGCTTGTCAGCATCGAAGAAGCGATCAGCTTGTTGAATGCGGGCGAGCATTCGCTTGTTTGTGAGGCGCTGGCATTGGCCTGGCCAGTGCTGTCTGGTGAAAAAACACCGTCTGGCGGCTCGCTGTTTGCTCATGCCGTTGGTACGGCAAAAATCGTCGATGAACTCAGGCTGGGCGAAGAGGCCATGCTGGCAGCCTTGCTGTTCCAGTTGATTGGGCGCGTGGACGCGAAACAACTGGAAACGTTTGGCGATGCGCTTGCGCTGGCCAAGGCCATTGCCGCCATGGCGCGCATTGAAGTGCTGGCGCGCGGGACGGGGGACGCTGCGGACGCGCAGATCGAATCATTGCGCCAGATGGTGCTGGCCATGGTGCAGGATGTGCGTGCCGTGCTGGTCAAACTGGCCGAGCGCACCCACGCGCTGCGCTGCGCGGTTAAAGCCGATGCGGCCTTGCAGGTTCAACTTGGCAGGCAAACACGGGATTTGTTCGCGCCGCTGGCCAACCGGCTTGGCGTGTGGCAAATCAAGTGGGAGATGGAGGACTGGAGCTGCCGCTATCTCGACAGCGAAACTTACAAACGCATTGCCACGTTGCTGGACGAGAAGCGCGGCGACCGCGAGCGTTATATCAATGCAATCCTGGCCACCCTGAATGCGGAGCTGGCAAGGAACGGCATCAAGGCGGATGTGATGGGACGCCCCAAACACATTGCCAGTATCATCATCAAAATGCGGCGCAAGAATCTGGGCTTTGAGCAGCTTTATGATATTCGCGCCGTGCGCGTGCTGGTGGAAAAGGAAGCAGACTGCTATACCGTGCTGGGCATTGTGCACAACCTTTGGCAGCCCATTCCCAGCGAATTTGACGATTACATCTCGCATCCCAAGAGCAACGACTACCGCTCGCTGCATACTGCCGTCATCGGTCCCGAGGACAAGGCGCTGGAAGTGCAGATACGCACCTTTGACATGCACAGGCACGCGGAACTGGGCGTGGCTGCGCACTGGCGTTACAAGGAGGGGGGTAAATCCGATGCGCGCATGGAAGAAAAAATCGCCTGGCTGCGGCAGTTGCTGGAGTGGAAGGATGATGTGGCCGATGCGGGCGAATTTGCCGAGCAGTTCCGCACCGAACTGTTTCAGGATCAGGTCTATGTGTTGACGCCACTCGGGCGTGTCATCAGCCTGGAACGTGGCGCCACGCCGATTGATTTTGCCTATGCGCTGCACACCGATGTTGGCCACCGCTGCCGGGGCGCGCGTGTCGATGGCGTGATGGTGCCGCTGGTGACACCGCTGGAGAACGGCCAGCGGGTCGAGATTCTCACCGTCAAGCAGGGCAATCCCAGCCGCGACTGGCTGAATCCCAGCCTGGGCTATCTGAAGACACACCGCGCCTTGTCCAAGGTGCGCACATGGTTCAAGCAGCGCGATCAGGGCGAATTGACCCAGCTGGGTCGCGCTCAGTTGGACAAGGAAAGAAAGCGCCTGGGCGTGGGCGATGTCAACATTGACAAGCTGGCGCAGAGTCTCAAGTTCAAGTCAGCGGAAGAATTTTTGGCCGCGTTGGGACGTGGTGATGTGGGTGGGCAGGTGTTTGCCAGAGCCTTGCGCGAACAGAGTGCGCCGGTTGCGGCCATTCAGGTCAAAGCCAGGCCACCGCGCAAATCTATCAGCGGCGTGGTGGTCGAAGGGCTGGGCGACATTCCGATTACGCTGGCACGCTGCTGCATGCCCGCGCCTCCTGATTCCATTATTGCCTATACCACGGTGGGGCGAGGCGTGACCGTGCATCGGCAATCTTGCAGTGGCCTGGGCAAATTGAATCCCGGGCGCATGCTTCAGGCAGGCTGGTCCAATAATCAGTCCGATGCCGGATTCACTGTTGAAATCAGGCTGCGCGCCTTTGACCGCCAAGGCTTGCTGCGCGATGTGTCGGATGTGTTTACCAAAGAGCGCGTCGACGTTCAGCGCGTAAATACCGAATCCGTCGGCGAATACGCCAACATGGCCTTGACCATCAAGGTCAAGGCCGCCACCCAGATTGGCCGCATCATCAACAAGCTGGAACAGGTGCAAAGCGTCATTGACGTGGGGAGACACTGAGAATGAAATAAATGGGGTTGAATAAATGGGGTCAGGTTGAATGGGGTCGTACACCATTCTCGCCCTCCCCACCCCCATCACAATTTGCCTGATGGCCTATGTTAGAGGGCGATCAGGCGGGTTGCCTAAGCCAAAATCACCGCCACCACGTTGCGGCCTTCCCCGGCCAGGATGCTGTAGGTGCGGCAAGCAGCGCCAGTGTCCATGACCTCCAGCCCGATTCTGGCTTCGATGAGGGCGCGAGTGAGTGAGGGATGGGGGAAGCGGATGCGCGTGCCAGTGCCGAGCAGGATGATTTCGGCGTGTTGGGTGGCCAGCCAGTCGAAGTGGCTGGTTTGCAGTGTTTCAAACGTGACACCTGCAAATGCCTCGCGATCCAGCAGGCTGGCGCCAAGCACCAGGCCAAAATCAAAGCGTTGTCCGTTGACTTCGACATGGTCGTCGCCATAGCCCGAGAAATAGTAGCGGCCATCGTTACCGCCGAGGTGTAGTTTCATGGGTCTCGCCAGGTTCGTGTTTGCCCGCAGTGTGGCGCTCAAGGTAGAATAACGCGCTTTAAGTCCCCGATTCTAGGGCATTTTTCAGGGCATTTTTCAGCGCATTTTTAGTGGAACCCGCGTGAGCGACACCCCAACCCAAAAACCCGTCAAAAAATCCGGCAAGCTGGAGTCCGTATGCTACGACATTCGCGGTCCGGTGATGGCGCGCGCGCGCCAGATGGAAGACGAAGGCCAGCGCATCATCAAGCTCAACATCGGTAATCCTGCGCCGTTCGGTTTCGAGGCGCCGGAGGAGATTGTGCAGGATGTGATCCGCAATATGCACAATGCCTCGGGATACAGCGAATCCAAGGGCCTGTTCGCCGCGCGCAAGGCGATCATGCATTACACGCAGGAGAAGGGCATCAAGGGCGTGGATGTGGACGACATCATCATCGGCAACGGCGTGTCCGAGTTGATCGTGATGTCGATGCAGGCTTTGCTGAACAACGGCGACGAGGTGCTGGTGCCCGCGCCGGATTATCCCTTGTGGACGGCAGCCGTGAGCCTGGGCGGCGGTACGCCACGGCACTACATCTGCGACGAAGGCACAGGCTGGTTGCCGGATATTGTCGATATCAAATCCAAAATCACGCCCAATACGCGCGCCATTGTCATCATCAACCCCAACAATCCCACTGGCGCGCTGTATCCGGATGATTTGCTCAAGGAAATTGTCGAACTGGCACGCCAGCATCAACTCATCATCTACGCCGATGAAATCTACGACAAAGTGCTGTTTGACGGTGCGACGCATACCTCGATTGCGGCCTTGTCCGAAGACGTGCTGACCGTCACTTTCAACGGGCTGTCCAAGAATTACCGTGCCTGCGGCTATCGTGCCGGCTGGCTGGTGATTTCCGGCGAAAAGCACCATGCAAAAGATTACATTGAGGGCTTGAACATCCTGGCTTCCATGCGCCTGTGTTCCAACGTGCCGGGGCAGTTAGGCATCCAGACCGCGCTGGGCGGCTATCAAAGCATTAACGATCTGGTGGCGCCGGGAGGCAGGCTGGCGCGTCAGCGTGATCTGGCGTGGGAACTGCTGACGCAGATTCCGGGTGTGTCCTGCGTCAAGCCGCAGGCGGCGATGTACCTTTTCCCCCGGCTGGATCCGAACATGTACCCCATCCGTAATGATCAGCAGTTCATTCTGGAAATGCTGGAAGCGGAAAGAGTGCTGGTGGTGCAGGGCACCGGCTTCAACTGGCCGCACCCGGATCATATTCGTGTGGTGTTTCTGCCGCACGAAGAAGACTTGCGCGAAGCGATTGGTCGCATTGGCCGCTTCCTCGAACGAAAACGTCACAAGTAATTTTTGAAGAGTACGAAATGAAACCAATCAAAGTCGGTCTGTTGGGTCTGGGAACCGTAGGCGGCGGCACGCTCACCGTGCTGCGTCGCAACCAGCAGGAAATCACCCGTCGCGCCGGGCGCGAAATCCAGGTTGAAATGGCTGCAGTACGCGATTTGGCCAAAGCAGAAAAATTGACCAACGGCAGTCTCAAGCTGAGCACCAACCCGTTTGACGTGGTGGACAACCCGGAAATCGACATTGTGGTCGAGCTGATGGGCGGCCTGTCTCCAGCCAAAGAACTGGTGATGATGGCCATTGAAAAGGGCAAGCATGTCGTCACCGCCAACAAGCACCTGATTGCCAAACATGGCAACGAAATCTTTGCCGCCGCGCAGGCCAAGGGTGTGATGGTGGCGTTTGAGGCCGCCGTCGCGGGCGGCATTCCCATCATCAAGGCCATCCGCGAAGGGCTCACCGCCAACCGCATCGAATGGGTGGCGGGGATTATCAATGGCACCACCAATTTCATTCTCAGCGAAATGCGCGAGAAGGGCTCAGGCTTTGGCGAAGTGCTGGCCGAAGCGCAACGCCTGGGCTATGCCGAGGCTGACCCCACGTTTGACGTGGAAGGCATCGACGCCTCGCACAAGCTGACCATCCTCTCGGCGATTGCCTTTGGCATTCCCATGCAGGTGGACAAGGCTTACACCGAAGGCATTACCAAGCTCACTGGCGAAGACGTGAAATATGCCGAGCAACTCGGCTACCGCATCAAACTGCTGGGCATTACCAAGCGCCGTGAGAATGGCGTGGAATTGCGCGTGCATCCCACGCTGATTCCGGAAAAACGCCTGATCGCCAATGTGAATGGCGCGATGAACGCCGTGCTGGTAAACGGTGACGCGGTTGGTCCGACTTTGTACTACGGCGCGGGCGCCGGCGCCGAGCCGACCGCTTCTGCGGTGGTGGCCGATCTGGTGGACGTGACCCGGCTGCATACTGCCGACCCGCACCATCGCGTACCGCATCTGGCTTTCCAGCCCGATCAGTTGGCCGCCACCCCGATCCTGCCGATGGACGAAGTGGTGACGTCTTACTACCTGCGACTGCGTGTGGCGGATGAAACTGGCGTGCTGGCGGACATTACCCGCATCCTGGCCGACGCCGGCATTTCCATCGACGGCCTGATCCAGCGCGAGCCGGAAGAGAATGAGGCCAGCACCGACCTGATTCTGCTCACGCATGAAACCGTGGAAAAAAACATGAATGCCGCCATTGCCCGCATTGAGGGGCTGAAATCCGTGCAGGGCAAGGTCACGCGCATTCGCCTGGAAACGCTTGGAAAGTAAGGAGTAAGGGGCGAGGGGTAAGGAGTCAAGGCAGAGCGGTTCTTCGCGCCTCACACCTCACACCTCGCACCTCACCAAACCATGAAATACATCAGTACCCGCGGCCAATCGCCCGCACTTGGATTCACCGACATTCTGCTAGGCGGTCTCGCGCCCGATGGCGGTCTGTACATGCCGGAGGTGTATCCGCACTTTGACAGTGCCGATCTCGATGCCATGCGCGGCATGAATTACCGTGATCTGGCGTTTGCCATCATGTCGCGCTTTGTCGATGACATTCCTGCCGCAGACCTGAAAGCCCTGATCGACAAAACCTATACCGCTAAGACTTACCACTTTGTCCGCGAAGGCCAGAATGCCGATGACATCACACCCCTGTTGACACTGGAACCCGGCCTGCATCTGCTGTCGCTGTCCAACGGCCCGACGCTGGCCTTCAAGGACATGGCCATGCAGCTGCTGGGCAACCTGTTTGAATATGAACTGGGTCGGCGCAAGGAAAGCATCAACATCGTTGGCGCAACCTCAGGCGATACCGGATCGGCAGCGGAATACGCCATGCGCGGCAAGCACGGCGTGCGTGTGTTCATGCTCTCGCCCGTGCACGGCATGACGCCGTTCCAGCAGGCGCAGATGTATTCGCTGCAAGACGACAACATCTTCAACATCGCCGTCAAAGGCGTGTTCGACGATTGCCAGGACATGGTCAAGGCGGTGTCCAACGACGCCGCCTTCAAGGCAAAGTACAAGATCGGCGCGGTCAATTCGATCAACTGGGCACGCGTGCTGGCGCAGATCGTGTATTACTTCAAGGCTTACTTCGCAGCCACGGAAAACAATGCGCAAAAGGTGAGTTTCGCCGTGCCGTCCGGCAATTTCGGCAACATTTGCGCCGGGCATGTGGCGCGCATGATGGGGCTGCCCATCGAAAAACTGGTCGCCGCCACCAACGAAAATGACGTGCTGGACGAATTCTTCCGTACCGGCATGTATCGTCCGCGTGATGCCGCGCACACCTACCACACCAGCAGTCCGTCGATGGATATTTCCAAGGCCTCCAACTTCGAGCGTTTTGCTTTTGATCTGGCGGGGCGCAATGCGGAAACCGTGCGCGCCATGTGGGCGAAGGTGGACAAGGGCGAAGCGGTGGATTTCAACGCCCTTGATGCGGGTTCGGGCGGCTTGTTTGCCAAAGTGCCCGGCTATGGCTTTGCCTCTGGCGCCAGCAACCACGCGTTGCGGATGAAGACTATTCGTGACACGTTTGCAAAATACGGCGTCGTCATCGACACACACACAGCGGATGGCCTGCATGTGGCGCTCCAACACCGCCAGGCGGATGTCCCCATGGTGGTGCTGGAAACGGCCTTGCCTGCCAAGTTCGAAGACGCCATCCAGGAAGCCATCGGCCAGATTCCGGCGCGTCCTGCGGAACTGACCAATCTTGAATCGCTGCCGCGCAAGGTCGAAGTCATGAATCCGGATGTCTCGGTGTTGAAGGCGTTTATCGCCGAGCACATCTAATCTGCATTAACACCCAAAACTGTATCAAACCCGATGAAACTGATTTCCTCACTGACGACTCCTTTTGGTCGCAAAGTCCGTATTGTCCTGCTGGAAAAGAAAATTCCCTTTGAGCTGGTCGCGGATATTCCCTGGAATGCCGATACGCAAGCGGGCAATTTCAACCCGCTGGGCAAGGTGCCCGTGCTGGTGCTGAAAGACGGCCAATCGCTGTATGACTCACGCGTGATTGTCGAGTACCTTGAACACGTCAGTCCGGTGGGGCATCTGATTCCACAAGACCCGACTTCGCGCATAGAAGCGCGCAAGATTGAAGCTCTGGCCGACGGCATTACCGATGCTGCTGCACTGGTGTTTCTGGAATTCAAACGCCCGCAAGAACAACGTAGCCAGGACTGGATGCTGCGCCAGCAAAACAAGGTGTTCAAGGGGCTGGAAGCCTTGTCAAGGCACTTGGGCGAAAACAGTCAATTTGTCGGCAACAAATTCAGCCTGGCGGATATTGCAGCGGGATGCAGCTTGGGCTATCTGGATTTCCGTTTTCCCGACATCAAGTGGCGCGATGCACATCCCAATCTTTCGGCGTTTCATGACAAGGTTTCCAGCCGCCCAAGTTTCAAGGAAACCGTGCCGGTTGTGTAAGTGTTAAGACCCGGCTTCGACCAAAAGAAAACGGAGGCAAGAAGCATGTTGGAGCAACACGAAACTGCGACCTTTGCCGGCGGCTGCTTCTGGTGCCTGGAGGCGGTATTCCAGCGCCTGCGGGGGGTGAATAAAGTGGTGTCGGGCTATATGGGCGGCCACACCCTTAACCCCGATTACAAGGCCATTTGCACCGGCACCACCGGCCATGCCGAAGTGGTGCAAATTCATTTTGACCCGGCGCAAATCAGCTTTGAAAGCCTACTGGAAGTGTTGTTTGCCATTCACGACCCCACCACGCTGAACCGGCAAGGCAATGATCGCGGCACGCAATACCGCTCCGCCATTTTCTATCATTCACCCGAACAAAAGACTGCGGCGGAACAGGCTGTTGCCCATGAGGCGCTGAACTGGCCGGACAGCATCGTGACTGAAATCACCCCGGCATCCCTGTTCTATCCAGCCGAGGATTATCACCAGAATTATTTCAATGACAACAGCCAGCAGCCATACTGCCAGTTTGTGGTCGCACCCAAGGTGCAAAAGGCGATGATCAAATTTGGCGGTAGCATGGTTAGAACAGACGCTTAGAGTTAAGGAACCCCTGAGGTTCCTTAGCGTGAAACACGCGAAGCGTGACCCTGTCCCCCTCTCCCGCTTGCGGGGGAGGGCGGGGTGGGGGAACGGACACGGCGCGTAGGGGTTTCATGATCCGGGGTGGCAATTCGCCATGTCCGTTAGGCGCAATGTGCTGCGCCTATTGTGTAATGACGATTAGTCAAGGCGACTCATCTGATGGATACGGCATACCATGGGCAGATAAATAGGCTTGTTCAAAACGTCTGTGTGCCATGCGACAAAACTCCAGACCGCGCCCCAGTGATAGTGCTTCTTCCATCGCGCGTTCAAATGGTGTAAGCGTTAGCCACCAACAGTCCGGGGCTGGGGGGTATTCTTCTTCCTGATTTTTTAGCAGGGCTTGCTGTTCAGGTGTCTTGGTGGATTCCCACCAATCCAGTATCTCCAGTTTCGCCAATAAATTTTCTGCAACCAGATTTTCCATGATGGGTAAATAGAGGTTTGCTCGAGCTGACTTTTGCGAAATGATCTGATGCGTGTATGGGCGCGGTGCGGTGCGCTATTTTTTAATGTCGTGTGTTTGAAACTCTGGTGGCAGGCTTGTCCAAGAACAGCTGTGCGGCATCCACCGCATCAAACACATATTGCTGGTTGCAAAACTCGCACTGGCTTTCGATCTGGTTTTGCTCGGCGAGAATCGAGGCTATTTCATCTTCTCCCAGCATTTTCAACATGCCTGCGACCTTTTCGCGTGAGCATGTGCAGGCAAAACTCAAGGGCTCCTGTTCGAACTGGCGCAGGGTTTCTTCGTGGAACAGGCGCATCAGTATGTCGCTGGGCGGCAGTCCAAGAAGCTCATCCGCTTTGAGGGTGTCGGCCAGCAAGGTCGTGCGGTTCCAGGTGTCGTCATCCTGCTCCGGTTTGTCGGGCATGCGTTGCAACATAAAACCGGCAGCGCGTTGCGCATTTGATGCCAGATACACGCGTGTATCGAGCTGCTCCGAGCTTTGCATGTAGCGGGTGAGGGTTTCGGCGACCGTCTCGCCATCCAGCTGCACAATGCCTTGATAGTTCTGCTTGCCGGCCTGGCTCTGATCGAGCGTGATGGCAAAGCGCCCTTGCCCCAGCAAGTCGGCCAGTTTGTCGCTGTCAGGAATATTGCCTGCCCACTTGGCAGTCGCGCGCAGGGTTTTCTTTGATGTGGCTTCGACCACAATCAACTTGACCGGGCCATCACCCTGTAATTGCAACACCAGGCTGCCGTCGAATTTTATGTTGGACGTGAGCAGTGCGGCGGCGGCCAGCAGTTCCCCCAGTGCTTTTTTGAGCGGCGCGGGATAGTCGGCATGATGCTGTACGGTTTGCCAAACTTCGTCGAGTTGCACAATGCCGCCCTTGACCGGGGCGTGCTCGAACATGAAACGGGTCAGTGCGTCAGCCATTATTTTTGCCAGGAGTCTTTTAGCGTCACGGTGCGGTTGAACACCGGTGCGTCGGGTTGACTGTCCTTCATGTCCACCACGAAATAGCCGTGGCGTTCGAACTGGAAGCGGTCTTCAGGGTGCGCATCTTTCAATGCAGGTTCGAGCTGCGCGGTGATCGTGGCCTTGGAATCTGGGTTGATGTCTTCCAGAAAGTCGCGTTCGCGGCCGGGATGCGGCACGGCAAACAGGCGGTCGTACAGACGAATCTCGGCCTGATAGGCATGTGCAGCTGACACCCAATGGATGTTGCCCTTGACCTTGACCGAATCGGCGCCCGGCGTGCCGGATTTGGTGTCGGGCAGGTAGGTGCAATGCACGGCGGTGACCTTGCCATCCGCATCCTTGTCGCAGCCGGTGCATTCGACCACATAGCCGTAGCGCAGGCGCACCTTGTTGCCCGGGAACAAGCGGAAAAAACCCTTTGGCGGCTCTTCGGTAAAGTCTTCGCGTTCGATCCACAGTTCACGCGAGAAGGGAACCGCGCGCTTGCCCAGATCCGGTTGCTGCGGGTGGTTGGGCGCAAAGCAGTCTTCGGTTTGATTTTCAGGATAGTTGTCGATGACGAGCTTGACCGGATCGAGCACGGCGATGCGGCGCAGTGCGTGGTCATTCAGGTCGTCGCGCATACAGGCTTCCAGCACGCTCATGTCGACCCAGCCATCGGACTTGGAAACGCCGATCTGGTCGGTAAAACGTTTGAAACCGGCAGGCGTGAAGCCACGGCGGCGCGCGCCCATGATGGTGGGCAGACGCGGATCGTCCCAGCCGTCGACGTGTTTCTCATCCACCAGCTGGATCAGCTTGCGCTTGGACAGCACCACATAAGTCAGGTTGAGCCGGGCGAACTCGATCTGCTGCGGCAGCGGGCGCTGGAAGAAATTGCCGCCCGCAAGTTTATCCAGCAGCCAGTCGTAAAACGGCCGCTGATCCTCGAATTCCAGCGTGCAGATGGAGTGGGTAATGTTCTCGATTGCGTCCTCGATGGGATGTGCATAGGTGTACATCGGGTAGATGCACCACTTGTCGCCGGTGTTGTGATGGGTGGCGTGCTTGATGCGGTAAATCGCCGGGTCGCGCAGGTTGATATTGGGCGAGGCCATGTCGATTTTTGCCCGCAGCACATGCGCGCCGTCGGCAAACTCGCCTGCCTTCATGCGGCGGAACAGGTCCAGGTTTTCTTCCGCGCTGCGCGTGCGATAAGGACTGTCCTTGCCCGGTTCGGTCAAGCTGCCGCGATACGCGCGCATGTCTTCAGCAGACAGCGAATCCACATAGGCGTTGCCGGAGGTGATCAGGTATTCGGCACAGGCGTACATGGTGTCGAAATAGTTTGATGCAAAGTACAGATGCTTGCCCCATTCGAAGCCCAGCCACTTCACGGATGCTTCGATGGAATCGACGTATTCCTGCTCTTCCTTTTCCGGATTGGTATCGTCAAAGCGCAGATGGCAGACGCCGTTGTAATCACGCGCCAGGCCGAAATTCAAAAAAATGGACTTGGCGTGGCCATAGTGCAGATAGCCGTTGGGTTCGGGTGGAAAGCGCGTTTCCACGCGCCCGCCCCATTTACCGGCGGCGTTCTGCTCGTCGATGATGTTGCGGATGAAATTGGCGGCGGGAGCCGGGGCTGCTTTGGGGTCGGACATGGGGCGATGGCAAATGTTTGATTCAGGCCGGATTTTACTTCACTCAAACCGGAAAGCCTGCGAGTGCGCTGACACGAAGGCAATTTGCCCACCTGCGTTGCCAGTTTTGAAGTGCTGATTGCCAGGTAAACGCTGATTTATTCGCTGACTTGCGTCATTGAGCGTTTGTTAAGCGCCACGGCATTGATGCAATAGCGCAAACCGCTTGGTTCCGGGCCATCCGGAAAGACATGCCCAAGGTGGGCATCGCACACCCCGCATGTGGTCTCGACACGGTGCATTCCGTGGCTGATGTCCATGTGGTAGGCCACTACGCCAGATGTCAGGGGCTGGGTAAAACTTGGCCATCCCGTACCGCTGTCAAATTTTGTCTCCGCATCAAACAAGGGTGTGTCGCAGCAGACGCAGTGATAGCGCCCAGGCTCGAACAGGGCGCACATGGTCGAGCCGAAAGGCCGCTCGGTTCCTTTTTGACGGGTGACTTGATATTGCGCATCCGTGAGTTGCGTGCGCCATTCTTCGTCATTTTTCTCGACACGGCGCGGCGGAGCGGGGTTGCCTCGTGTCGCCCATTCAAGGATGTTTGCCCATTTTGTCAGCATGTGTGGTCTCCGTAAGCACAGTTTGTGCAGAGTATGTGCCGCGCTATTGACTCATTGTTTTGGTGGCAGTTTCACATCGCTCCACAGCGCCTGCCAGCCTTTGTGCCCCAGTTTTTCTAGCGTCTCGATATTGCGCTGGTAGATCGTTTCCGCGTCCGGAAACGCGGCCACGGCTCGCTCGATGCTGGCTTCGCGCAACAGGTGCAGGGTGGGGTAGGGCGCGCGGTTGGTGAAATTGCTGATGTCGTCTGGTGCTGTGCCGTCAAACTGGAAGGCAGGATGAAAGCTGGCAATCTGCAACACGCCTTCCAGTCCGTGTTCTTCAATGGCGGCATCGGCGATCTGCATGAAGTCGTTAAAGTCGAGGAAGTCCAGCAACAGGGTGGGATGAATCAGCAGGGTGGTGTCGATTTCATCGGGATCGGCGGCTGCCAGAAAATCCAGTTCACGATCCAGGTCTTCCAGCAGGCCATCCAGATGTGGCGCATGGCTCACCACAAACCGCACCTGATTCTTGACATAGACGGCTTTGGCAAACGGACACAGATTCAGCCCGATAACGGCTTTTTCCAGCCATAGCCGGGTTGCGGCGATGATGTCTGTATCGGTGATGTTCATGCAATGATTCCTCCGCCCAGGCACACACGCCCATCGTAGAACACCACGGATTGGCCGGGCGTTACCGCCCATTGCGGGGTGTCGAATTTTACTTTCAGGCGGCCATCGCTTTTCAATTCGAGTGAACAGACCGCATCCTGCTGGCGGTAGCGGGTTTTGGCAGTGCAGGCGCGGCCCAGGGCGGGCATTGCACCGGAAACCCAGCTTAAATCCTGTGCCATGAGTTCGGTTGATTGTAATAGCGGGTGGTCGTGCCCTTGCACCACGATGAGGGTATTGCTGGCCATGTCCTTGCCCGCGACAAACCAGGGTTGGCCGTTGCTGTCTTTTTGCCCGCCGATGCCCAGACCTTCGCGCTGGCCGATGGTGTAGTAGGTAAGCCCTTGATGCTGCCCTACACGCTTGCCTTTGGGCGTGCGCATATCGCCGGGAGTTTTGGGTAAATAGCGTTCGAGAAATTCGCGGAAGTTGCGTTCGCCGATGAAGCAGATGCCGGTGGAATCTTTTTTCTTTGCGTTGGGCAGGCCGATTTTTTCCGCGAGCTTGCGCACCTCGGGTTTGGGTAGATCGCTCAAGGGAAAGCGGGCGGGCATGAGTTGCGTCTGGTTCAGGCGATAAAGAAAGTAGCTTTGGTCTTTATTGGCGTCCAGCCCGCGCAGCAGCGTGGCGCGGCCTTGTGCATCTTCGCCGCGCCCGGCGTAGTGACCCGTGGCGATGAAGTCTGCGCCGCGTTTGATGGCGTCTTCCAGAAAAGCCTTGAACTTGATTTCCGCGTTGCACAGGATGTCCGGGTTGGGTGTGCGCCCGGCCTGATATTCGCGCAGGAAATAGCTGAACACGCGCTCCTTGTATTCCCTGGCGAAGTTGACCGCTTCGACTTCGATGTTGAGCACATCGCACACGCCCAGCACGTCGAGAAAATCCTGGCGCGCGGTGCACTGATCCGTGCCGTCATCGTCGTCCCAGTTTTTCATGAACACGCCGAGCACATCAAAGCCCTGCTGCTTGAGCAGATAGGCGGCAACGGCGGAATCCACGCCACCGGAGAGGCCGACGACGACTTTAGGCATGCAAAACTCCACGATAAATATTCCCCCTACCTTGAGAGGAGGGAGGTAGGGGGAGGGTGAATCCAGATACGGCGATGAAAAATCTTTCACCCCCTCCCCAACCCTCCCCCCTCAAGGGGGAGGGGGCTATTTTGTTGAGGTTTGCGTTCATGAATGCGCCACAAAATCCAGTGGAAAACGTCTTCCACCGAGATAGTCATTCACACAGCGCATCACCAGCGGGCTGCGCGGTGCAATGGCGCTGTTGGCGATTTCGTCAGGGGATAACCACACGGCGCGGACGATGCCCTTGTCCAAGGGGTAATCGGGGTCGAACCCCGTCAGCTTGCACACATAGGCAAAGCGCACATAAGTGATGTCGCGCCTGGGGTTGGTGGTGGTGTAAGCACCAAGCAGGGTAAGGGGTTCGACGTGGTGGCCGGTTTCTTCCAGCGCCTCACGCACAACTGCTTGCAATAATGTTTCGCCGCGCTCCCAATGCCCGGCAGGCTGGTTCAGACGCAGGCCGTCGGAGGTGTTTTCTTCGACCAGCAGAAATTTTCCATCACGTTCGATTACGGCGGCGGCAACGACGTGGGGTAGCCAGATGGATTGGCTTTCCGGCGTGTTCATGGGGTGATTTCCTTCAGTTCGCCGGGTTGCAGGTTGTTCAAACTCCACTCACCGATTGAGCGGCGAATCAGCCGCAAAGTTGGCAAGCCGACCTTGGCGGTCATGCGTCGTACCTGGCGGTTTTTGCCTTCGGTAATGATGATTTCGATCCAGCTGGTGGGAATGGCTTGACGAAAACGCACTGGCGGATTGCGCGGCCACAGGTTTTGCGGTTCCTGCATGACGTTGACCTTGGCCGGACGGGTGGTGAAGTCGTCCAGTGTGATGCCGTTTCTGAGCTGGGTCAGTGCTGCGGCGTCTGGAATGCCTTCGACCTGCACCCAGTAGGTTTTGGGCATTTTGTGGGCGGGGTCGGCAATGCGTTTTTGCAGCACGCCGTCATCGGTTAAAATCAGCAATCCTTCGCTGTCTGCATCCAGCCTTCCAGCGGCGTAAATGCCGGGGATGGGGATGAAATCCTTCAAACCCTGCCAGCGCCCCTCGGGGGTGAACTGACTTAATACGCCGTAGGGTTTGTTGAATAAAACGATGCGCGACAAGACCGATACCCTCAAAACCCGAATTTTACCTGACACCATGAGCTACCAACATATCCAGATTCCCGCCAACGGCCAGAAAATCACGGTCAATGCTGACAACACCCTGAACGTGCCTGATACGCCGATCATTCCCTTCATCGAGGGTGATGGCACGGGCGTGGACATCACGCCAGTCATGCGCCGCGTGGTGGATGCCGCCGTTGCCAAGGCCTATGGCGGCAAGAAAAGCATTGCCTGGATGGAAGTGTATGCGGGCGAGAAGTCCGTGAAGGTTTATGGCGCCGACCAGTGGTTGCCGGAAGAAACGGTCGATGCGGTCAAGGATTACGTCATTTCCATCAAAGGCCCGCTGACCACGCCGACCTCCGGCGGTATCCGCTCGCTGAACGTGGCGCTGCGCCAGATGCTGGATTTGTATGTGTGCCTGCGCCCGGTGCGTTATTTCAATGGAGTGCCTTCACCCGTCAAAGAGCCGGAAAAAGTTGATATGGTGATTTTTCGTGAGAACACCGAAGACATTTACGCTGGCGTGGAGTGGGAAGCTGGCTCGCCCGAAGTGAAGAAGGTGATTGAATTCCTGCAAAAGGAAATGGGCGTGAAGAAAATCCGTTTCCCGGAAACCTCCGCCATCGGCATCAAGCCGGTTTCCGTTGAAGGTTCCGAGCGCCTGATCCGCCGCGCCATTCAGTACGCCATCGACAACAAGCGCAAGTCGGTGACGCTGGTACACAAGGGCAACATCATGAAGTTCACCGAAGGCGGCTTCAAGAAATGGGGCTACGAGCTGGCCGCGCGCGAATTCGGCGCCAAGCTGATTGGCGAAGGCCCGTGGATGGAGTTACCCAATGGCATCGTCATCAAGGATGTGATTGCCGACGCCTTCCTGCAGCAAATCCTGCTGCGTCCAGCCGAATACGATGTGATCGCCACGCTGAACCTGAACGGCGACTATGTTTCCGATGCGCTGGCGGCGGAAGTCGGCGGCATCGGCATCGCGCCCGGCGCCAACCTGTCTGACACGGTGGCCATGTTCGAGGCCACCCACGGTACCGCGCCCAAGTATGCGGGCAAGGATTATGTGAATCCCGGCTCGATCATCCTGTCGGCGGAAATGATGCTGCGCCACCTGGGCTGGGCGGAAGCCGCCGATCTCATCATCAAGGGCATGGATGGCGCGATTGCCGCCAAAACCGTGACTTATGATTTCGCACGCCTGATGGACGGCGCGACCGAGATCAAGTGTTCGGCATTTGGCGAGGCGATGATTGCCAAAATGTAATCAGATACCTGATGCGGCACTGATGC
>CAYTZP010000001.1:0-13402 GCA_964442685.1 uncultured Thiobacillus sp. | reverse complement strand
TTGGCGAGGCGATGATTGCCAAAATGTAATCAGATACCTGATGCGGCACTGATGCTTTTGACAAAATTGCTGAAAAATCATAAAATTGCCGACTTATGTTCGAAAGGCTTACTGTTTCCCCGACGCGTTTTGCAGAAAAATCCCAAAGCTGGGAAGGAAATGCGACCGTAGGGGATTTTGAGCGTTTGGCAGGCGATTTTGTTCGTCCCGATGCCGGGCTGTTCTTTAGCGTGCGTGGCGAGCTGGATGCTCGAGGTCGCCCGCGCTTGCGTTGCAAGGTTTCTGTTCAGGCTGAAGTAGAGTGCCAGCGTTGCCAGAAACCCGTTGCGGTGCAGGTGGATAGTGCGCGTGTGCTGTATCTGGCGGGCAGCGAGGAAGAGGCCGAGCGGCTGGAAACCGTGCTTGCCAGTGAAGATTTGGAAGTGATTGTGGTCGACAAGACTTTGGACTTGGCGACTGTGGTAGAGGATGAGGTTTTGCTGAGTTTGCCGCTGGTGCCTGTGCATGACGAATGCGCGCACGAGTTTGCGCGGCTGGGCCAGGCCGAATGACTCGGCTGGAAATATTGAATCAAGGAGTAAATCATGGCAGTTCAACAAAACAAAAAGTCCCCCTCCAAGCGGGGCATGCATCGTTCACACGACTTTCTGACCGCGCCTTCTCTGGCGGTTGAGGCCACCACGGGCGAAGTGCATCTGCGTCATCACATTTCTCCCTCCGGTTTTTACCGTGGCAAGAAAGTGGTCAAGGGCAAGGGCGAGTAATTCACTTTCCGCTTGTTGCTGATGGGGTGCGTGCCCCGCAGCAACGTTTCTGAATATTTTCAGGACGCTTGACCCGATGAGGGAAATCACCATCGCCATTGATGTCATGGGTGGCGATCATGGCCCCCATGTCACGATTCCCGCTGCCATTAAATGTCTGGCGCGGAACGAACTTCTCAACATCATTCTTGTTGGCTCGCAAGGCGCGATCGAGGCCGAGCTCAAGGCGCGTCACGCGCAGTTGAGTCCGCGCTTGCGTGTTCGCCACGCCACCGAAGTGGTAGCCATGGATGAGCCGCCTGCGTTGGCCTTGCGCAATAAAAAAGATTCCTCCATGCGCGTGGCCATTGACCTGGTCAAATCCGGCGAGGCCGATGCCTGCGTGTCGGCTGGCAATACCGGCGCGCTCATGGCGACTGCGCGTTTTGTGCTGAAAATGCTGCCCGGCATTGATCGCCCGGCCATTGCCGGCTTCATGCCCAGTCTCAAGGGTTCGGTGCTGATGCTGGATCTGGGCGCCAATGTCGATTGTAATGCCGACCATCTGCTTCAGTTTGCCCTGATGGGTTCAATGCTGGCTTCTGCGGTCAACCATAAGGAACGCCCCACGGTTGGCCTGCTGAACGTCGGTGAAGAGGAAATCAAGGGCAACGAAATGGTCAAGCAGGCGGCAGAGCAGATCCGCAGCAGCCATCTGATCAACTTTCACGGCAATGTGGAAGGCGACGATATTTTCAAAGGCACGGTGGATGTGGTGGTGTGCGACGGCTTTGTCGGCAACGTGTCGCTCAAGTCGGCAGAAGGGCTGGCGAAAATGATCAGCACCTTGTTGCGCGAGGAGTTCCGGCGCAATTTCCTCACCAAACTAGCTGGCCTGATCGCCTTGCCGGTGATGAAAGCGTTCAAGCGCCATGTCGATCCGCGCCGCTTTAATGGCGCGACATTGCTGGGGCTGCGCGGGATTGTGGTCAAGAGCCACGGCGGCGCCGACAGTTTTGCTTTCGAACACGCGATTGAAACCGCAATCGAAGAAGTGGGTGGCAATATGCTCAAGCGCATTGCCGACCAGTTGCATCAATTGCACGCCGAGCAATCTGATATTGCCCCATCCAAAGCGGAGACAGCATGATTCATTCCCGCATCATCGGTACTGGCAGTTATTTGCCGGAACGGCTGATGACCAATGCCGATTTTGAAAAGCTGATCGACACCACCGATCAGTGGATTGTCGAACGCACCGGCATCCGTGAGCGCCATGTGGCAGCGGAAAACGAATTTACCAGCGATCTGGCGGCGGCAGCGGCGCGCCGTGCGCTGGAAGCGGCCAATGTGGCGCCTGCCAATGTCGATCTGGTGGTTGTCGCCACGACGACGCCTGATCGCGTGTTTCCCAGCACCGCCTGTATCGTGCAGGCCAAACTTGGCATCGCCAACGCCAGCCCGGCGTTTGACATTCAGGCCGTATGCAGCGGCTTCATCTACGCGCTGGCCACGGCCAACAACTTCATCAAGGCGGGACAAGCCCGCACCGCGCTGGTCATTGGCGCGGAAACCCTTTCGCGCATTACGGATTACGCTGATCGCAGCAACTGCATTCTGTGGGGCGACGGCGCAGGGGCGGTGGTGCTGACCGCCAGTGACGAGCCGGGCATTATTTCCACGCATATCCACGCTGATGGCCGTTATCAGGAGTTGCTCTATGTGGACGGCGGGCCGTCGATGGGCAATGGCGACAAGGCCGCCATGCGCATGCAGGGCAATGCCGTATTCAAAATGGCTGTCAATACCCTGGATGCCATCGTTGACGAAACCCTGGCCGCCAATGGCATGGAAAAATCCGATATTGACTGGCTGGTGCCGCATCAGGCCAATATCCGCATCATTCAGGCCACCGGCAAAAAACTCGGCTTGCCTGCGGAGCGCGTGGTGATTACCGTGGATCGGCATGGCAATACCTCGGCCGCGTCGATACCGTTGGCGTTTGACACTGCGGTGCGTGATGGCCGTATACAGCGCGGCCAGACCCTGCTGATGGAAGCCTTTGGCGGCGGCTTCACCTGGGGCTCGGCGCTGGTGAAATTTTAGTAACTGAATTTTCACCGCAGAGCGCGCGGAGTACGCAGAGGAAAAGCTTTCCTGTTTTCTCTGTGTCCTCAGCGCCCTCTGCGGTAAACATGCTTTTGATGGAATACAGATGAAAACAGCTTTCCTTTTTCCCGGCCAAGGCTCGCAATCGGTGGGCATGATGAAGGGTTTCGAACAGTTTGCCGAAGTCAAACAGACCTTCGACGAGGCTTCTGCGGCCTTGGGCGAAGACTTGTGGAAACTGGTGGCCGAAGGTCCGGCAGAAACCCTCAGCCAGACCGCCTACACCCAGCCTGCCATGCTGGCGGCGGATATTGCCACCTGGCGCGTGTATCTGGCACAGGGTGGCGCAATGCCCGCGTTCATGGCCGGTCACAGTCTGGGGGAAATTGCCGCGCTGACGGCTGCCGGTGCGCTGGATTTTGCCGACGCGGTGAAACTGACCCGCTTCCGCGCCGAGGCCATGCAGAGTGCCGTGCCCGAAGGTGTTGGCGCGATGGCTGCGTTGCTGGGTCTGGATGACGATGTGGTTCGTGCCGTTTGTGCCGAAGCAGCACAAGGCGAAGTGCTGGAAGCAGTGAACTTGAACTCGCCCGGCCAGGTTGTCATTGCCGGTAACAAGGCCGCAGTGGAACGCGGCATGGCGCTGGCCAAGGAAAAGGGCGCCAAGCGCGCGTTGCCGCTGCCGGTCTCCGTGCCTTCGCATTCGGCGCTGATGAAGCCGGCTGCCGATCAGTTCCGCGCCCATCTGGAAAGCGTCAATCTGCGTGCGCCGTCGATTCCCGTCCTGCAAAACGCTGATGTGCAGGCGTTTTCCGATCCGGCAGCCATCAAGGATGCGCTGGCGCGTCAGTTGCACTCACCTGTGCGCTGGGTGGAAACCGTGCAGGCGCTGGCCACTCAAGGTGTTGAACGCTGTGTGGAATGCGGCCCCGGCAAAGTGCTGGCAGGGCTGTCCAAACGTATCAATGATGTGCCTTGTGTTGCCTTGGTCGATCAGGCGGCACTGGACGGGTTGAAATAAGGAGAACTCGATGGATGGAAAAATTGCATTGGTGACTGGCGCCTCGCGCGGCATTGGCCAGGCTTGTGCGCTGGCGCTGGGCAAGGCGGGTGCAACTGTGATTGGCACGGCAACCTCGGACAAGGGCGCGGAAGCCATTACCGCCTACTTGCAGGAAGCCGGTGTCAAAGGCTGTGGCATGAAGCTCAATGTGACCGACGCAGCGGAAGTGGATGCCGTGATTGCTGCCATTGAAAAGGATTTCGGCGGCATCGGCATTCTGGTCAATAACGCTGGTATTACCCGCGACAACCTGCTCATGCGTATGAAGGACGAGGAGTGGGACGACATCATGTTGACCAACCTGACTTCCGTGTTCCGGCTGTCGCGCGCGGTGATCAAGAGCATGATGAAGGCGCGCACGGGTCGCATCATTTCCATCGCCTCGGTGGTGGGTGCCATGGGTAATGCCGGGCAGACCAACTACAGCGCGGCCAAGGCCGGTATCATGGGCTTTACCAAATCGCTGGCCAAGGAAGTCGGCAGCCGCAACATCACCGTCAACTGCGTCGCGCCCGGTTTCATTGACACCGACATGACCAAGGCCTTGCCTGAAGCCCAACGTACCGCCCTGCTGGCGCACATTCCGCTGGGCAAACTGGGCGCGCCGGAGGATATCGCCAATGCCGTGGCCTTTCTGGCGGGCGACCAGGCCGCTTACATTTCAGGGACTACCCTGCATGTAAACGGTGGTATGTATATGATCTGAATGCGGATTGCCGGGCTTGTTTGAAACGCTGGCAAGTTTGGTAAAATCTCACTCGCTCTGATTCGCTCAGGGTATGTATAAATTAAAGAGGACAAACAATGGATATCGAAGCACGTGTCAAGAAAATCGTCGCCGAGCAGCTGGGTGCAAACGAAGCGGATGTGAAAAACGAATCCTCCTTCGTCGCCGATCTGGGCGCTGATTCCCTGGATACCGTGGAACTGGTGATGGCGCTGGAAGAAGAGTTCGAGTGCGAAATTCCGGATGAGGATGCCGAGAAAATTACCACCGTTCAGCAGGCCATCGACTACGTCAACAGCCACAAGAGCTGATTTCCCGCACCCTGACACCGCCACGGGCGGTTTTGGGGAACACCCAGGACGTTAGCAGGACTTATCTTGTCAAAACGCAGAGTTGTCATTACCGGCTTGGGGATCATCTCCCCGGTCGGCAACACCATTACCGAAGCCTGGAATAATCTGGTGGCCGGTCGTTCCGGTATTGCCAGAATTTCCCGCTTTGATCCCGCACAATTTGCCTGTCAGGTTGCTGGCGAGGTGAAAGGCTTTAATGCCGAAGACTACCTGAGTGCCAAAGAAGCCCGCCGCATGGATGTTTTCATCCAGTACGGCATGGCTGCGGGTATTCAGGCTGTGCGCGATTCGGGTATCGAAGTGACCGAAGCCAACGCCGAGCGCATTGGCGTCAACATCGGCTCCGGTATCGGCGGTTTGCCCATGATCGAGGATACGCACAACACCTACATTGAGGTTGGCGGCCCGCGCAAGATATCGCCCTTTTTCATTCCCGGCACCATCATCAACATGATTTCGGGCAACCTCTCGATCATGTACGGCATGAAGGGTCCCAATTTGTCGGTGGTCACAGCTTGTACCACTGGCCTGCATGCCATTGGCCTGTCTGCACGCACTATCCAGTATGGCGATGCCGATGTGATGGTCTGCGGCGGTGCGGAAGCCACCATCTGCCCGCTGGCGGTAGGCGGTTTCAGCGCGGCCAAGGCGCTTTCTACCCGCAATGACGATCCCGCTACCGCCAGCCGTCCCTGGGATATTGGACGTGATGGCTTTGTCATGGGCGAGGGCGCTGGCGTGCTGGTGCTGGAAGAATACGAACATGCCAAGGCGCGCGGCGCAAAAATTTACGCCGAGCTGGCAGGTTTTGGCATGAGCGGTGATGCCTATCACATGACGGCGCCCAGCACCGACGGCCCCAAGCGTTCCATGCAAAACGCGCTGCAAGATGCCGGGGTGAATCCGGATCAAGTGCAGTATGTCAACGCACACGGTACTTCCACTCCGTTAGGCGACAAGAACGAAACTGAGGCCATCAAACTGGCTTTGGGCGAAGCTGCCTACAAAGCTGTGGTCAACTCCACCAAGTCCATGACTGGCCACTTGCTGGGCGGCGCGGGCGGGGTTGAATCGGTGTTTACGGTACTGGCCGTACATCACCAGATATCACCGCCGACGATTAACATTTTCGAGCAGGATCCCGAATGCGATCTGGATTATTGCGCCAATACTGCGCGCACAATGCAGATTGATGTCGCCCTCAAGAACAATTTCGGCTTTGGCGGCACCAACGGGAGCCTGGTGTTCAAGCGCGTCTAACTGACACAATTGAACACCATTGCATGGCCTGGCAGTCAGCCAGACCTCCTGGCGCTCAAGGCCGCCCGGCCCGAACGTTACCCTGCGCTTTTTTCCACCGGCGGAAACGCAGGCTGGGACATCCTGTTTGCTTTTCCGCAGCAACAGCACGCTCTTTTTACCAGCGCAGACAAAACCGGTCTGACGGATTTTTTCGAGCGTTTCCCGGCGCTGGCCACAAAGCAGACCGTATCCAGACCCGTTGCCGCAGGGTTGCCATTCAGTGGCGGTTGGTTGCTTGCGTTCAGCTACGAACTGGGCGGGATGCTGGAACCCTCGGCTGGTCATGCGCAAGATGCAGAAAACTTTCCTCTGGCCTATGCGCTACGCATTCCGGCAGCCATTCTGCTGGATCGCAGTTGCGGCCAGACCTGGCTGATGGCGGAACCCGGTCACGATAGCTGTATCGGCCAGATGCAGGCCGACCTGGTGGAAACTGCTGTGCCGCCTGCCGCAAGCCTGCCGAACTTTCAATTGATAGAGGATGAGCCAGCGCGTTTTCTGCGGGGGGTGTCACGCATCCAGTCCTATATCCGCGAGGGGGATGTTTTCCAGGTCAATCTGTCGCGCGGCTGGCGCGCAGAGTTTGACGCGCCGCCACCGCCGACGGCCTTGTTTTGCCGCCTGAATCAAAGCAATCCCGCGCCTTTTTCCGCGCTTATGGATGTGGGCAATTGGTCGATTATCAGCTCGTCGCCAGAGCGGCTGGTGCGCATAGCGCAGGACGGGCGCGCTGTGACACGGCCAATCGCGGGCACCCATCCGCGCAGCGCAGAGGCCGACGAAGATGCCGCCTTGCGCCAGCGTTTGCAGTCCCATCCCAAAGAACGCGCCGAACACATCATGCTGGTGGATCTGGAACGTAATGATCTGGGGCGCGTGTGTGCGCCCGGCAGCGTCAAGGTGGATGCGCTCATGGAACTGACCAGCTACGCGCATGTGCATCATCTGGAATCCACCGTATCAGGGTTATTGCGTACGGGCATCAACTTGCATGAACTCATGCGGGCGATTTTTCCTGGTGGCACCATTACCGGCTGCCCCAAGCTGCGCACCATGCAGATTATCAGCGAGCTGGAAGCCGCGCCGCGCCGCGCCTACACTGGCAGCCTGGGCTATATCAATCTGGATGGCACGCTGGACTTGAACATACTTATCCGAACTTTTCTGCTCAAACAAAACCAGCTCTGGTTCAGAACCGGCGCAGGCATCGTGGCGGATTCCGAACCGCAGCGCGAGCTGGCCGAAACCCGCGCCAAGGCCAAGGGTTTGTTGCGCGCGCTGGATGTCGAGGCGGACAGATGAAGGAGGGCGGATTCATTCTCGTTGACGGGCGTCTGGCAACAGATATCAGTGTGATGGATCGCGGGCTGCAATATGGTGACGGGGTTTTCCGCACGCTCAAGGCAGAAGCGGGCGCATTACTCTGGTGGGAGGATCACTACTGCAAGCTGGCTGAGGATTGCGCGGCTTTACAGCTGGCGTGTCCGGCGGAATCACTGCTTCTGGATGAAGCCCGCACAGCGGCGAGTCAGCCGGGTGTCGGAGTAGTGAAAATCATCATCACTCGAGGCAGTGGCAGGCGCGGTTACGCGGCTCCGGAGCATTCCCGATCCAGCCGCGTGGTGATGGGTTTTGCCGCCGCAAACCGGCAAACTGATGTTCAACTCCGCTGGTGCAGCTTGCGTCTTTCCGTCCAGCCAAGGCTGGCGGGCATCAAACACCTTAACCGGCTGGAAAACGTGCTGGCGCGTTCAGAATGGCAGAACACTGATATTGCCGAAGGCCTGTTGCTGAATCAGGCAGGGCAGGTCATTGGCGGCACCATGAGCAATGTGTTTTTGCTCGAGCGCGGTGGTCTGGTGACGCCAGACCTGAGTCAAAGCGGAATCGCCGGGGTTGCCAGAGCGCGTCTGATACGGGCGGCGGATCGCCATGGCATCGCGGTCAGTGTGGAAGCAGTCTCGCCTGCACGCCTGCTTGCAGCTGACGAAATTTTTCTCACCAACAGCCTGATCGGCGTGTGGCGCGCGCGCAGTCTGGAAAACCAAAACTGGCCGGACACAGGCATGAGGGCAAAACTAGTAAACTGGTTATATGAAGAGAATTGGCAGCAAAACAAAACTTGAAACGGCTTTAAAACTCTGGTTGTTGGCGGGCGTGGCCATGGCCGGATTGATGCTTGCCTGGCTGGGCTGGTTCGCCATGCGTCCATTGCCTGTTGACGCTTATCCGCGTGAATTCACCATTACCCCCGGCACCAGCTTGCAAGGCTTGGCCAAACAGTTGGAAAAAGCGGGCGTGCTGCACGACGGCCTGCGTTTCCAGCTCATTGGCCGGGTCATGGGCTACGCCAGCAAAATACAGGCGGGGACATACAGCATTACCGGCGCGATCACGCCCTTGCAGCTCTACGACAAAATCGTGCGGGGCGATGTAAGCCAGGCAGCAGTGCTGTTTGTGGAGGGCTGGAATTTTCGCCAGATACGCCAGGAACTGGCACGTCATCCCAAGCTGGAACACCAACTGGCCGATATGACCGCAGCCGATCTGCTGCAAGCATTGAACGCCGAAGAAACCCATCCGGAAGGTTTGTTTTTTCCCGACACCTACTTGTTCAACCCACATTCGGCGGATGTCGAGGTTTTGCGCCGCGCTTACAAGTTGCAAAAGCAGAAACTCGATGCGGCATGGAGAACGCGAGCGCCGGACTTGCCTTACAAAACGCCTTACGAGGCTTTGATCATGGCCTCGATCATCGAAAAGGAAACCGGCGCGCCGGAAGAAAGACCGCTGATTGCGGCGGTGTTTATCAACCGTCTGAAAATCGGCATGCGCCTGCAAACCGACCCGACCGTGATTTACGGTTTGGGCGAGAAGTTTGACGGCAATTTGCGCAAAGTCGATTTGCAAACTGATACGCCTTACAACACCTACACCCGCGCGGGCTTGCCGCCCACGCCGATTGCCATGCCGGGCGAGGCGGCGATTCGCGCGGCACTCAACCCGGCGCAGTCGAGCGCACTGTATTTCGTGGCGAGCGGCAATGGCCGTCATCAGTTCTCCAACACGCTGGAAGAACACAACCGGGCGGTAAACCGCTACCAACGCTGATATGCAGACACAGACTGGAAAATTCATCACGCTGGAGGGGGTGGACGGCGCAGGTAAAAGCACACACCTGGAATACCTGGCAGATAAAATCCGTGCCCGTGGCGTAGAGCTGGTTGTCACACGGGAGCCCGGCGGCACAACGCTGGGCGAAAAACTGCGGACGTTGCTGCTGAATGACGCCATGCAACCCGATACCGAGTTGATGTTGATGTACGCCGCCAGAGCCGAACATGTGGCGGCGCTCATCAAGCCTGCGCTGCAACGTGGCGCGTGGGTCTTGTCGGATCGTTTTCATGATGCCAGTTTTGCCTATCAGTGCGGCGGACGCGGCATTGACTCCGTGCGTCTGCAAACGCTGGAAAACTGGACGCTTGGTGATTTCAGACCCGATCTCACGCTGTTGTTTGATGTAACGCCGGAAGTGGCCGCAGCGCGTCGTGCCAGCGCCCGCACAGCCGACCGTTTCGAGCAGGAGCAGGCGGCTTTTTTTGCGCGGGTGCGGCACGCCTACCTGCAACGTGCGCAAACCGAAGCGCAGCGCATCAGGCTGATTGACGCCAGTTTCAGCATTGAAGTTATCCGGCGGGAGCTGGATCGCATTCTGGAATACCTTTGATGCCGGCGCCATATCCCTGGCAATCTCAACTTTGGACACGCGTGCTGGGCTTGCGCACGCGCCTGCCGCATTCCATTTTGTTGGCCGGACCACGCGGCATTGGCAAACTCGCGCTGGCCAATGCCTGGGCAAAAAGTCTGTTGTGTGAGAAACCGGCAGAGGACGGCGATGCCTGCAATGTCTGCGAGGCTTGCCACTGGTTTGATGCGGGCACGCATCCCGATTTCATGCAGCTGACGCTGGAAGAAAAACAGACCAAGGAGGGCGAACTCAAGCTGGCCAGGGAAATTTCGGTTGACCAGGCGCGTCAGGCGGTCGAGTTCATTCAGCTTTCCACTTATCGCGCTGGTCGTCGCCTGGTGCTGGTGCAGCCTGCCGAAGCCCTGAACAACGCCGCCGCCAACGCCTTGCTCAAGGTGCTGGAAGAGCCGCCGATAAATACAGTATTCGTATTGGTGAGCCATCAGCCAAGGCAACTCTTGCCCACCGTACTCAGTCGTTGCCACAAGCTGGAAGCCGGTCTGCCGCATATGCAAGCCATGCAGAAATGGCTGAAAGCCAACACCCTTAACGAGCTGAGTCTGGTTTGGTCTGGCGGGGCGCCGCTGGCAGCCTTAGCCGCAAGGGATGCGGGCAGTCTGGAATTGCGCAAACTGGTGGCCGAAGCCTTGTGCGAACCCCGCAAGATGGATTGCGTGACACTTGCCGAGCACTGGAACAAGATGGTTTCTGCGCCTTTGTGGCAGCAGATAAGCTACAAATGGCTGCACGACATGCAGGCATGTCAACTTGGCGGGCAGCCGCTGTTTAATCCGGACTTTGCCAAGCCCCTGCAAAGTCTGGCAAAAAGAACCAGGCTCGCGGCACTGCTGGATTTCGCCAGGCTGGAATCGCAGGCAGGGCGCTGGGTGGATCATCCGCTTAACCGTCAGATGCAGATTGAATCCTGGCTGGTGCGGTACGTTGATATTTTTGAAAGGGATTAAGACATGGCAATACCCAACAATGGCTCCACTACAGAAGCCATGACAGGCGGTGCGCGCCCGGGCGTGTTGTCACTCTCCATCAAGGAAAAATCAGCCCTGTTTGCGGCCTACATGCCCTTCATCAAAGGCGGCGGCTTGTTTATCCCCACCAACAAGGCGTACAAAATGGGCGAAGAAGTCTACATGCTGCTCTCGCTGATGGAAGACCCGGACAAACTGCCGGTTTCCGGCAAAGTCGTGTGGATTACCCCGCCTGGTACGCACGGTTCACGCGCGCAGGGCATTGGCGTTCAGTTTGCCGCCAATGAAAGCGGTAACTCAGCCCGCAACAAAATCGAAGGCTTTCTGGGTGGTTCGCTAAAGTCCACCCGTGCGACGCATACGATGTAAATCCAGTTTCAAGATTCAAGGTATAAGATGCAAGCCTCTTGTAGGCGCGTAGCGCCGTTCCTGCATTTTGTATCTTGCACCTGATCCATGTTTATCGACTCACACTGCCATCTAAACTTCCCCGATTTTGCCAACCGGCTGCCCGAGCTTTATCAGCGCATGGCCGACAACCAGGTCAGCCACGCGCTGTGCATCAGCGTCGATCTGGAAAGCTTTCCGGAGGTGCTGGCCATTGCGCAAAGCCGCGACAACCTTTACGCCTCGGTCGGCGTGCACCCGGATTACGAAGACTGCATCGAGCCGACGGTGGAAGGTCTGGTCAAACTTGCCGCCAACCCCAAAGTCATCGCCATCGGCGAAACCGGTATGGACTACTACCGCAGCCCCGGTCCGCTCAAATGGCAGCAGGAGCGTTTTCGCGTGCATATCCGTGCCGCGCGCGAAACCGGCAAACCCCTCATCATCCACACCCGCGCCGCCTCCGAAGACACCCTGCGCATCATGGACGAAGAGAAGGCGCATGAAGCCAGCGGCGTGATGCACTGCTTTACCGAAAGCCTGGAAGTCGCCAAAGCCGCCATGGACATGGGCTTCTACATCTCCTTCTCCGGCATCGTCACATTCAAGAATGCAAAAGAACTCAAGGCAGTCGCCCAGGCCGTGCCGCTCGACAGAATGCTCATCGAAACCGACGCGCCATACCTTGCGCCCATGCCGCATCGCGGCAAAACCAACGAGCCGGGCTATGTGAAACACGTTGCCGAGGAAATTGCGCGATTGAAAGAGGTGTCGGTGGAGGAGGTGGGCGAGATGACGAGCGGGAATTTCCGGCGGCTGTTCAAACTTGTCTAGCCAGATTACCCTTAAACCTTTAATCGACAAGTAGCCGCATAATGACTGCCAAGCCAAGCCAAGCCAAGCCAAGCCAAGCCAGGTAGCGTCAGCTTCTGAAAACAGCGCCGCTCCCGATCAGCAGGTTGGCGAGGTTCCCGGCGCAAGCCCCAACTTCCGCACAGAGCTTGCTGCGCAACTCGCCGAGCTGGCGCCCGAAGCGGTGGCCGACGGCAAGCTGGATATCGAAAAGCTGCGCGAGTTGCTGGCCGACGACGTGGCCGATGGCAATGAGCGTTTCGGCCTGTTCTGGCCGGGCAAAAAGCGCGCCCTGCGCGCCGCGCAAGCGCCTACCACCGCCACCCTCAAACCCGACTTTGCCCGCTCAAAAAATTGGGACGCCACGCAAAACGTGTTCATCGAAGGCGACAACCTGGAAGTGCTGAAAACGTTGCAACGGCACTACCACAACAAGATCAAGCTCATCTACATAGACCCCCGCCCTACAACACCGGCAAGGACTTTGTTTACCCGGACAACTTCAAGGAAGGCCTGGATACCTACCTGGAGTGGACGCGGCAGGTGAACGAAGAAGGCAAAAAAGTTTCGACCAACAGCGAGACCGAAGGCCGCTACCACTCCAACTGGCTGAACATGATGTATCCGCGCCTGAAACTGGCGAGGAATCTGCTCACCGACGATGGCGTGATTTTTATTTCGATTGATGATAACGAGGTTGCGAATCTGATGAAGCTATGTAGTGAAGTTTTTGGTGAAGGAAACTTTGTTGCCGACTTCATCTGGAATCATCGAAAGTCAAGCCAAAACGATACTGATGTTTCGCTGTCGCATAACTACACACTGGTATACGCAAAAAATCGCGCGATATTCAATCTCAATCCACTTGCAATAGATCAGGAAAAGTTTTCTAACCCCGACAATGACCCGAGAGGTGACTGGATTGCAGACCCGTTTGACGCGCCGAATATTCGCCCAAACCTGACTTATCCAATCACCAACCCTGCCACGAACGAACAGTACCTGCCACCAAGTGGTAGGCACTGGCGAATTTCTCAAGAAAAATTCGCCAGTGCCTTAGCAGACAAGCGAATCGTTTTTGGTAAAAACGGCAAAGGCCGTCCTCAAATGAAGCGATTTCTTTCTGAAGCGA